>JAITFE010000142.1 GCA_031281585.1 Bifidobacteriaceae bacterium
CGCTCAAACGACCAAGACAACCAAGGCGGCCGCCGATACAACCAAATCTGGGATAGGTCCGCACCCCAGACAACCCAGGTCCCACACGCCCACCAACAAAACTGACGCGCACCCAGCACGAACTCGTAAGACACGCCATCGGCTACGCTGGGTGGGCTTTGCTGGAGGGGCTTGGCAGTGCCATCCTGTGCGGAGACGGTGGCGCTTTGCAGCGATGAAGACGACAAGCCCAGTTCAATCGCCGAGCGCAGGTCCGCCGGATCGCTGAACTGCCCGGCAGACAGGGCAATCCGTTGGTATTCGCCGTACCTGTCATCTCCCTCCGCCAGCATTCGGGTCGCCGCAGAGACGTATCCGCTGGCCACGCCCAACATGATCATCCCTGTCACAACGCCGGCAGCCAGACGGCTCGCGGTGCGGGCATGGTGGCCGGCTCTGGCTCCGGCGAGACGCCAAACCAACGGGCCGCGGCCAACAGCCGACGCGACCCAGCGAATCAGCCACGGGCTGGCCCAAATCAGCGCCGCAACTGCTGCGACGGTACTGATCATCAGGGTCACCAGTACCGGCGTGGGCATGGGGCCATGCAGCGTCTCCTCGCCACGGCTACCGATCAAGATGCCGAGCACGACTGCACACACGACCCCCAACGGCCCCATGCGCCACGGCGACACCCTCCTGTCGGGCTGACGCGATCGCACGGCAAGCGGGTCTTCGTCGGCCTGGCGGCTGGCGAACAACGTCACGACCGCCACGGCGACGACTGCCGCGAGGACTCCCGCTTGCCAGTTCCATGGCCTTTCCCGCCACCAAAAATCGACCCCGAACAGGGTAATTGACGGTGTCCAGGCCAGAATGACGGGATAGGCCAAGGTTCCAACGGCGGCGCCGAGCACGGCCAAAATGGCGCTGGTGACGCGGGCGATGCGGCGCAGCGCCTGCTGCCGGCAACCGAGCAGCGCCAGAACCGCCAAGCGTCTGCGCCGGGTGGGAGCGGCCGCAGTCGCCGAGACCGCTGCCAGTCCGCACGCGCCGATCAGGACCACCAGCAGCGTCACCACTGTAGCGAGGCGCAAAGCGTGAGCCGGGATCTCATCAGGTAGCTGGCCCCAACCGGTTCCCGTCTGACCAAACCCCTTGATGAGCGTGGCGAAACCCAACTCGGCCGCCTCGTCTTGTCCGACACCCACGTAGGCCACCAATTCGTTCGGGTCCCTCAGGCCGGACGGCGAGACTTGGCCCGCCTGCCGTCCCGGGGTCAGCGCCGCCAGGTACGAATTGACCTCCCGTTGGGCGGCGGCCGCTGGCGACAGCCAAAGCTCGCCCCGCTCCGGCCACCGCGCACCCGGCGGCTCGGGATAACCGTGCGGATTGGGGCCCATGCGGTATAGCTCGAGCGCTTGGTCGCCGATGACCACCTCTTCGAAAGCCACCAACGCGCAGTCTTCCAGGGTGCCGTCCGGCACGCTCACGATCGCTCGCTCAGCGGCCACCTCGGACCGGTGGGCCAACTGGCGGTGGGCTTCCCAAACAACCTGCAAAGACAAGGTGATCAGGGCAGCGACGGCAACGCACAGCGAGGCCGCCAGGCATTCGGGGCGCGAAGCGGGCCGCCACATCCGGAGACCCAGGCGCCATTCCAATGGCACGCCCCGCCTCACCGCCCCGCCCGCAGTGCGGTGGTCTTAGAAACCCGTGCGTGGGCCGGGCGGGCGAGCCACGACCGGTTCACGGCCGAATCCTCCCGTCGATCATCCCAATGACCTGGTGGCAAGACTCTGCCACTGCCCGGTCATGGGTCACCAGCAGCACGGTGGCGCCACGTTGGTCTGCCAACTCGCCGATTAACCTGGTTGCCGCCCGCGCGTTGGCCTGATCCAACGAGCCAGTCGGCTCGTCGGCCAGGATCAGTGCCGGTCTGTGGCAAAACGCCCGCGCCAACGCGCACCGCTGGGCTTGCCCGCCGCTCACCGCGCCGGGTTTGCGGTGAGCCAGTCCGCTGAGGCCGACTTGCTCAAGAAGATCGTCGGCCCGCGTGAGGGCAACACCGCGTTTCAATCCGGCAAGTTCGCCGCCCAGCGCCACGTTGTCGCGGAGCGACAACTCTGCGATCAACTCGCCGAACTGGAACACAAACCCGACATTCTGCCGGCGGTGCCGCGATCTTTCGTCCGGCGACAGTTCCGACACCGGCAGACCGCAACTCGCGACCGTTCCCCGGCTGGGCTTTAGCAGGCCTGCTGCGAGATAGAGGAGGGTCGTCTTGCCGCAACCGCTCGGGCCGATCAGCGCCACCCGGTCGCCCTGGGCAAGCCGCAAGGAAACACCGGAGAGCGCGTGGTCGGCATCGTCCCCATAGGAGTACCAGGCGTCTTCGATGCGCAGACACTCCGCGACGGCTGCCATGTCCACCTACCGTAGCGGGCATTCCGATCGCGGCGCGGCGGTCCCGGTCGTGGGGAGACGGCCAGGGCGCCTGCGGTGGGTAAGGTTTAGGGCGTGCTGCGCATGTCGAATCTATTTGTCAAGACTCTCCGGGAAGACCCCGCCGACGCGGAGGTCGCCTCCCACAAGCTCCTGGTGCGGGCGGGGTACATCCGTCGGCAGGCGCCGGGAATCTACGCCTGGCTGCCGCTGGGATTGCGGGTCCTCGGCAAGGTTGAGGCGATTGTGCGCCAAGAGATGAACCGAATCGGCGGTCAAGAGGTCCGCTTCCCGGCGCTGCTGCCGGCGGAGCCTTACCAGGCGTCCGGACGCTGGGAGGACTACGGGCCAAACATGTTCCGGTTGCGGGACCGCAAGGAAGCGGACATGCTGCTCGCCCCCACCCACGAGGAGGCCTTCACGCTCTTGGTGAGGGACATGTGCTCCAGCTACAAAGAACTGCCGCTGACCCTCTATCAAATCCAAACCAAGTACCGGGACGAGGCCAGGCCGCGCGCGGGGTTGCTGCGCGGGCGCGAGTTCATCATGAAGGACGCCTATTCGTTCGACGTAGACGACATGGGTCTGGAACGCTCCTACGACGCCCAACGCGGGGCCTACCAGCGCATCTTCGACCGGTTGGGGCTGGACACGGTGATCGTGTCGGCGATGTCCGGGGCGATGGGCGGGTCGCGCTCGGAGGAGTTCCTGCATCCCACGCCCGTCGGCGAGGACACCTACGTGCGCTCGGCGGGCGGCTACGCCGCCAACGTCGAGGCGGTCACCGCCGTGGCGCCGCCAGCCCGGCCGATTGACGGCTTGCCGCCCGCCCACGTCGAACCCACGCCCGGCACCACCACCATTGAGACGTTGGTTGACGCGGCCAACCGCGACCAGCCCCGCGCGGACGGCCGGCCGTGGACCGCCGCGGACACCCTCAAGAACGTGGTCGTGGCGCTGAAGCAGCCCGGCGGCGCCAGGGGGCTGATCGTGGTGGGCGTGCCCGGAGACCGCGAGGTGGACATGGCGCGCCTGGACGCGGCCGTCTACCCCGCCGAAGTCGAAGCGGCCACCGAGGAGGATTTCACCCGCCATCCGGAGTTGGTGCGCGGGTACATAGGGCCGCAGGTGCTCGGGGCGAACGCGGCCGACCCGGAGACCGCGGTGCCATATCACCTGGACCCGCGTGTCGTTCCCGGCAGCGTTTGGATCACCGGCGCCAACGCCGCCGACCAGCACGTCTTTGGTCTGGTCGCCGGACGCGACTTCTTGGCGGCCGGGCAGGACGGCCAAGGCGTGCTGGACGTGGCGTCGGTGCGGGCGGGCGACCCGGCGCCGGATGGTTCCGGGCCGCTCGAACTGGCCCGGGGCATTGAACTGGGACACATCTTCCAACTGGGGCGCAAGTACGCCGCCGCCTTGGACCTGAAGGTGCTGGACCAAAACGGCAAGCTGGTCACGGTGACCATGGGCTCCTACGGAATTGGGGTGACCCGCGCGCTCGCGGCATTGGCCGAGAAGTACCACGACGACCGCGGGCTGATCTGGCCGGTCCACGTCGCTCCGGCGCAAGTCCACGTGGTGGCGACCGGCAAGGACCCCGGGATTTTCGCGGCGGCGGCCGACTTGGCCGCGGACCTTGAAGAGGCCGGACTGGAAGTGCTGTATGACGACCGCCCCAAGGAGTCCGCCGGCGTCAAGTTCGCCGACGCCGAGTTGCTGGGCGTCCCCTACATCCTGGTGGTGGGGCGCGGTCTTGCCGGAGGCCTGGTCGAGTTGCGCGACCGCCAGGCGGGAACCAGGGCGGAAATTCCCCTGGACGGGGCAGTCGCGCAGGTCGCGGCGACTGTCGACGCTGCTCTCGCGGCCGCACAATGAGGCCCAGCGCGGGCGAAATCACGACCCTGACCCAATGCTGGGTCGAGAAGCGCTTGCGGGGCGCCCGGCCGTTGGCACACCGCTAACTGTTTAGGCGAGGAAAGGCAGGGCGGGCAGTTCGGCGCCCCACGTGGCGGCCTCCACGAGTTGCCAGGTCAACAGCGGATCGGCGGCGCCATCAGGGAGGGCCGCATAGTGGCTGGCCAAGGCCAACTCGACGGCCGCCCAGCGCTCCCGGATCGCGTCCGGGCCGGCTGGCGGGGCGCCCAACTGATAGGCCGGCTGCCGGGGATCGGGGCCGCCGCCCAGGTCTGCGAGGGTTTGGCCGCGTGAGCTGTGCAGGGCGGCGGCGGCCTCGAGGCGAGCGGCCAATTCCGGATCGGGAGATTGGGCGGCAAGGTACTCGCCGACAAAGCCCGCTTGGTCCTCGGCCAAGGCCAAGTCGCTCAAGTCCTCCGGGTCCAGTGTGGCCAGATCCTCGGCCGCTGGCGGCTGGCCGCCGGCCAGCGCGTCGAAAAGAATGGCTTCATCAGCGCCAGAAGCGCGGGCCACGGCCCGCGCCACCGCGTCCTCGCCGCTCAAACGGACCGACAAGGCCCGCACCCGGCCCAGATCGCGGTCCAAGAGGCCGGGCTCGCAGCCGGCGCCAACCGCCGTGTCAGAAGCGGCGGGGGCGAAAGACGCCCCCGCAGACGTTTCGCCGCCGGACCCTGAAGCCCCGCTTGGCGGCACGCCGCCGAGCGCGTCGAGCCACTCCGGCGCGTGCCGGGTCAACAATTCCAAGCCCGCGGCCGTGAGGTTGGGGGGCGGCGACACGGCGCACGCCGCCGCCGCCGGACCCAAGTCCGCCAGGGCAGCAACCAGGTTTTCGCGGTCCGTGGCGGCCGGCGGGGCCACCGGCGGAGGGACGGCCGCGCAGGCGGCGGACGTCAGAACCAGGCACGTCACAACGATCGCGGAGGGTGAACGGGTTTTCAGCATCGCATTGATACTGCCACTTAGTAGACTCTTAGCCCAACAGCGGTCACCAGCCCCGCCAGCCGGCCCCGAAGCGCGCGCAGGCGCGTTCCCTTTCACTTCGACGGCGCGGCGACGGGCGGTCGCCGCCACAACTGAATCAAGACAACCGAATCAAAACAAGTGAACAGCAACAAGTGAACAGGCCCTGAGCCAGGGCCAGCGCGGGGAGGCGGGTCGATGGACATCAACATGACCGAACTCAGGTCATTGGAGACCGAGCGGGACATTCCGCTCCGGGTTCTGATACCGGCGATTGAACAGGCCATGCAACTGGCCTATGAGAAGACGCCGGGCGCGCAAGAGCACTCGCGGGTCGAACTGGACCGGCAAAGCGGGCACGTCACGGTCTGGGCGCAAGAGCGCGACGAGGACGGCGCGCTCGTCCGCGAGTGGGATGACACGCCGCGCGACTTTGGGCGCATCGCGGCGGCGACCGCCCGCCAGGTCATCCTGGGAAGGCTGCGGGACGCCGAGGACACCGTCTTGGTGGGCACTTTCCAAGCACGGGAAAATGACGTGGTAACCGGCAGCGTGGTGCAGTCGCGCGACGGGCGCGCGATCCATGTGGACCTTGGCGGGGTGGAAGGCGTCCTGCCGGGCCATGAACAGATCCCCGGGGAGGTGCTGAACCACGGCGACCGGATCAAGGTCTTGGTCCAGGAGGTCGCCCGCGGCCCGAAGGGGCCGTCGATCACCTTGTCGCGGTCGCATCCGATGCTTGTCAAGCGCTTGTTCGCGCTGGAGGTGCCGGAAGTGGCGGACGGCAGGGTTGAAATCGCTTCGATTGCTCGCGAGGCGGGCCACCGCACCAAGATCGCGGTCAAAGCCAAGGAGACGGGGCTGAACGCCAAGGGCGCCTGCATAGGGCCGATGGGCGGCCGCGTGCGGGCGGTGATGGGAGAGCTTGGACCGGAGAAAATCGACATAGTCGACTATTCCGACGACCCGGCGGCTTTTGTCGCGGCGGCGCTCTCGCCAGCGCGCGTCACATCGGTCGAGATCGTTGACGACAAGAACCGCACCGCGCGCGCCATTGTCCCGGACTTCCAGTTGTCGCTGGCGATTGGCCGGGAGGGGCAGAACGCCCGCCTGGCGGCCAAGCTGACCGGCTGGCGGATCGACATCCGCTCCGACGCCGCGCGCGAACAGCCGGCCGGCCAGGACCAGCCCGCACCACCGCCCGCAGTCCGCTAGACTGTCCCAGGCCGGGTCGCGGTCTTAGGCTCGCACGCGCGCGTTGGAGGGAAAAGCAATGGCTTCAGGCCCAATGCGTACTTGCGTGGGGTGCCGCGAACGTGACCTTGGCTCCAACCTGATCCGATTGGTCCTCGACGCCAGCGTCTCCCCGGCGTTGCTAGTCGTGGACCTGCGAAACGGATCGCCGGGACGCGGCGCTTGGCTGCACCCCCGGCGCCAGTGCGTTGACCGGGCGATCAGTCGCAAGGTTTGGGTGCGGGCGTTTCGCCACCAAGGTGGCGTGGACGTTGGCGCTTTGCACGGGTTGGACAGACCCGATCAAATCAACCCAACGGGTGGAGAGACCGATGGACACACAATGAGTGCCCTGAAATGAGTACCCAGGACTAGCTGGCGCGTTCCTGCCTTGGAACGGGCCAAGGACAGGAGCAAAGTGCAAAAGCAGCGCGTGTCAGCGCTCGCCAAAGAGCTTGGAGTGACGAGTAAAGAAGTACTCGAAAAGCTGAAGGAAATCGGCGAGTATGTGCGCTCGGCCTCCTCGACGATCGAGGCGCCGGTGGTGCGCAAGGTGATGGAGGCTTTCCCTCCCCCCGCCCCGCCGGAAGACAAGGCCGGACCCCCAGCCCGTCCCGCAGGGCCGCCGGAACCCGCTCAGGCGCAGGCCCCGGCCCAGCCGTCGGCCGATGCCGTGCCACCCGCCCCAGCCGTGCCGCCGGCCGCCGCTCAGCCCGCGCCGGGCGCCGAGCCGAGCGCGCCAGCGCCGGTGCCGGCAGCCAAGGCCGCGCCGCCGGAAGGGCCTGAGCCGGTCCAGCAGCCGACCGCGGCGGCAGTCGAGTTTCAGTCCCCGGCCCAGCCCGCAGCGGCTCCGCCGCCCACCGCGAGCGCCCCGAAACCCGCGGGAGGTGCTGGCGAGGGTGACAAGACAGCATCGGGCGCGACTTCCGCCGTCCCGACCGCGCCGGCTGCTCCAAGCGAGCCGACGCCTGCGCCGGCCGCGGCGAGCGACACCCCGCCGGCGCCCCGTCCCGGCGGGCAGCGTCCGGGCGGCCCCAGGCCGGGCAACAACCCGTACAGCTCGGCGCAGGGCATGAGGGCGCCCAGGCCGGGAGTGCCCAGGCCGGGCAACAACCCGTTCGCCTCGTCGCAAGGCATGCCCAGGCCGGGCGGCCCGCGACCCGGCGGGCCCCGCCCGAGTCCGAGGATGATGCCGGGACGCACATCGCTGGGCCAGGGCGCTGGGACCACCGGCGCGCCGGGCGGTCCGAAAGGCGGATCGACCGCGCCCGGCCGAGGCCGTGGCGCGGGAGCCGGCGCCGGGCGTGGCGGTGGCGCCGGTGGCGCTGGCGCTGGCGCTGGCGCTGGTGGAGCCGGGGGCGGCACCGGTTTTGGCGGTCCGGGCGGCCGGGGGCGGGGCGCCGGCGGGCGCGGCCAAACCCAAGGCGCTTTTGGGCGCAGCGGAGGACGGCCGGCCAAGGGCCGCAAGTCCAAACGGGCGAAACGCCAAGAGTTCGAGCAGGCTGACGCGCCGATCCTGGGCGGCATCAGGCTGCCGCGCGGCGACGGATCGACGCTCATCCGGCTGCGCCGCGGCGCGTCGCTGACGGATCTGGGCGACAAGATCGGAGCCAATCCGGCGGCGCTGGTGACGGTGCTGTTCAACTTGGGCGAGTTGGCCACGGCGACGCAATCCTTGGACGAGGACACCATTGGGACGCTCGGGGCGGAACTCGGGTACCTCATTGAGATCGTGTCGCCGGAAGACGAGGACCGCGAACTCCTCGACTCGTTCGACATTGACCTGCAAGGCGAACTCGACGCCGAGACGGAGTCCGAACTGACCGAACGGCCGCCGGTGGTGACTGTGATGGGCCACGTGGACCACGGCAAAACCAAGCTGCTCGACGCGATCCGGCACACGCGCGTGGTGGAGGGCGAGTCGGGCGGCATCACCCAGCACATCGGCGCCTATCAGGTCATGACGGAGCACGATGGCGGCGAACGGGCCATCACCTTCATCGACACGCCCGGCCACGAGGCGTTCACGGCCATGCGGGCGCGCGGCGCCCAGGTGACGGACATCGCCATCTTGGTGGTCGCCGCCGATGACGGGGTCATGCCTCAGACGATCGAGGCGCTCAACCACGCCCAGGCGGCCAACGTGCCGATTGTGGTGGCGGTCAACAAGATCGACGTCGAAGGGGCGAACCCGGACAAGATCAGGGCTCAGCTGACCGAATACAACCTGGTGGCCGAGGAATACGGCGGCACCACCATGTTCGTGGACGTGTCCGCCAAACAGCGGATCGGGATCGAGGACCTGCTGGAGGCGGTCTTGCTGACCGCCGACGTGGGCCTTGACCTGCGCGCCAAGTCCGACAAGGCGGCTCGGGGGGTGGCGATCGAGGCGAACCTGGACCGGGGCCGCGGCGCGGTCGTCACCGCGCTGGTGCAGTCCGGGACGCTCCAAGTGGGAGACGCGATTGTGGCGGGCACGGCCTACGGCCGGGTCCGGGCCATGTTTGACGAGCACGGCCAATCCGTGACGGAGGCGGGCCCGTCCCGACCCGTCCAGGTGATCGGCATGACGTCCGTCCCGGGCGCCGGCGACACTTTCCTGGTGGCGCCGGACGACCGGACGGCCCGGCAGATCGCGGAGAAACGGGCAGCCGCCGAACGGGCCGCCACCCTGGCCAAACGGCGCAAGCGGATCTCCCTGGAGGACTTCACCAAGGCGCTCGAACTGGGCAAGGTGGAGACCCTCAACCTGGTCATCAAGGGCGACGTGGCCGGTTCGGTCGAGGCGTTGGAAGACGCCCTGCTGCAGATCGACGTGGGCGAGACAGTCGAACTGCGGGTCATCCACCGGGGTGTTGGCGCCATCACCCAGAACGACGTCAACCTGGCGGGCGTGGACAACGCGATCATCATCGGTTTCAACGTCCGCTATGCGGAACGGGTCGAGGAACTGGCCGAACGCGAGGGCGTGGACGTACGCTTCTATTCGGTCATCTACCAGGCCATCGATGACGTGGAGGCGGCGCTCAAGGGCCTGCTCAAGCCGGACTTCGAGGAGGTCCGCCTGGGCACAGCCGAGATCAGGGAGGTGTTCCGGTCCTCCAAGTTCGGCAACATTGCGGGCTGCCTGGTACGTTCGGGCTTGATTCGGCGCGGGGCGAAGGCCCGCGTCCTGCGCCGGGGCGCGGTGGTCGGCGAGTCGCTGACCATCGAGTCACTGCGCCGGGTCAAGGACGACATGACCGAGGTCCGCGAGGGCTACGAATGCGGTATTGGGCTGGGCTCCTTCAACGACATCCAAGTCGACGACCTGATCGAAACCTACGAGGTCCGCGAGAAGGAACGCGTCTGATGGTCGAGTCGCCCAGGGTTCGCCGTGTGGCGGACCGCATCCGGGAGGTCGTGGCGGGGCTTTTGTCGAGGCGGATCAAAGATCCGCGCCTGGGCTTCGTCACGATCACCGACGTGCGGGTGACCGGCGACCTTCATCACGCGACCGTCTTCTACACCGTGCTGGGCGACTCGACGGCGCGGGAGGAGACGGCGCAGGCTCTGGCCTCCGCGCGCGGGCTGATCCGGTCCGAAGTGGGCAGGTCTCTGGGATTGCGGTTGACCCCCTCGATCGAGTTCCAGTTGGACGAGCTGCCGGAGGGCGCCCATCGAATTGAGGACGCCTTGCGCGAGGCGGCGGCCCGCGACGCGGCCGTGGCCGCCCTGGCCGCCGGCGCGGCCTACGCCGGGGAGCCGGACCCGTACAAGCACCCGGACGAGGACGACGACCTGGCTGCAGACGCCGGACAGGGCGGCGACGGGGGTGGCGTGGCCTGGGATTCGGCGGGGGCGACAGATGGCGCTGACGGCGCGACCCGACAAGGGCGGTAGCGGCCCTTCGGGCGCCGACCGTGCGGCCGCGACCGGGGAAGGCTCCGGCGGGTCCGGCTCCGAGCCGGTTGCCGGGTTGATCCTGCTTGACAAGCCGGCGGGGTGGACCTCCCACGATTGCGTGGCCCGCATCCGGCGGCTGGCGGGAACCAAGAAGGTTGGGCACGCGGGAACGCTCGACCCGGCCGCGACCGGCCTGCTGGTTGTGGGAGTTGGCCGCGCCACCCGCCTGCTGACCTACCTGGTCGGTTTGGACAAGGCCTACCAGGCCACGATCCGCTTGGGGGCGGCCACCACCACCGACGATGCCGAGGGTCAGGTCACATTCGGGGCCCCCGCCGCGAGCCTGCCGCTGGAGCAGGTCCTGGCCGCGATGGTGCCTTGGCGCGGCCGCGTGCGGCAGGTGCCGAGCGCGGTCAGCGCCGTGAAGGTGGACGGCCGGCGGTCCTACGCCAGGGTGCGGGCGGGCGAAAGCGTCGATCTTGCCGCGCGGGAGGTCGTCATCACTCGTTTCGAACTGCTTGAGGTGCGGGCTGAGGGCGACTTCCTCGACGCGGACGTGGTGGTCGAATGCTCCTCCGGCACCTATGTCCGCGCGCTGGCGCGCGATCTGGGCGCCAGCCTGGGGGTGGGCGGTCATCTGACGGAGTTGCGGCGCTTGCGGGTCGGCCCGTTCGAGGTTGAAGAAGCTCCCGCGCTGGAGGAACTCGCCGCCGATTTCGCGGTGCGCTCGCCGGCCTGGGCGGCGCGTCGGCTTTGGCCCGAATGGCGGCTGACGGCCGAAGAGGCGCGGCGTCTGGCCCAAGGCCAACGCCTCGCTTTGGCCAGTTCCCCGCCGAACGGGTTGCCGAAGCTTGCGGATTCCGGCGGCGGGGCGGACGGCATCGGGCGCGGGGAGCCGGGCGGACCGTCTGGCGAGGCGGAAGGCCGCGAACCGGCGGGCGGCGGGAGCGGGCCGCTGGTGGCGGGGATCGGGCCGGACGGGGGGCTGGTCGGGCTGGTGCGGATCGAGGGGGCGGTGGCGCGGCCGGTGGCGGTGTTCGCGTGAGCGAGCGGGTCAGGCTGAACCTGGCGTATGACGGCGCGGGGTTTCACGGGTGGGCGGCGCAGGCGGGCCAGCGGACGGTTCAGGGGGAGTTGGAGGCGGCGCTGGAGCGGCTGATTCGGCGGCCGGTCGGGGTGACCGTGGCGGGGCGGACCGACGCGGGGGTGCACGCGCGCGGCCAGGTGGCGCATGTGGACTTGGAGGAGGCGGACCTGGCCCGGTTGATGGGTCGGTCGGACGCCTCCGCGACAGTTGATCCCCTGGTCAGACGGCTGAACGCGATCATGGCTGAAGATATGCGGGTGCTCGGCGCGGAGTCGGTGGGGGACGGGTTCGACGCCCGCTTCTCGGCGTTGTGGCGGCGGTACCGTTACAGGATCGCGGACCGGGGGGAGTATCAGGATCCGTTGGAGCGCGGTTTGACTTGGTGGACTCGGCCGCTGGACGCGGCCGCGATGGCGGCGGCCGCCGCGCCGTTGCTTGGCGAGCACGATTTCGCGGCGTTTTGCGTGCCGCGCGAGGGGGCCTCAACGATCCGGACTCTGCTCGAACTGGATGTGCGCCGGGTCAACCAGGGCCGGATCGACGTGTGGGTCAAGGCGGACGCGTTCTGCCACCACATGGTCCGTTTCATGGTGGGGGCGCTGGCGGCGGTGGGCTCGGGCCGTCAGGCGGCGGCTTGGCCGGGCGAGGTGCTGGCGGGCGGGCGGCGCCCGCCCCAGGTCCAGTTGGCGCCGGCCCACGGCTTGACACTTGAACAGGTCGCCTACCCGGATGGCGACGCCGCCCAATCGGCGCAATCCCTCCAAGCCCGCACCAATCGGGGACGGTCCTTTCTTTGAACGATGGGGACACACGTGACGCGAAAGCGCCGGTCCCTGGTGACTGTAGGCCCGACATCGTCTGCCAAACAACTGTCCCCCTATTCGAGCCGGGGACGGTCCTTTCTTTGAACGATGGGGACACACCTGACGCGAAAGCGCCGGTCCCTGGCGGCTGCACGCCCGGCATCGTCCGCCAAATGACTGTCCCCCTATTCGAGCCGGGGGCGGACGAGCGTTCATTCACGCGCGGGGGCTTCGGCGACCGCCGTCTTGGCCCGCCAGTACACCTGAGTGTGAGACAGACCGGTCAGCCGCGCGAGTTGGGCGAGTGGGACGCGACGTGCGTGCAATTCCTGGATCACCCGGCGCTGCTCGTTGATTGGCAGCCGCTGAAAGTCCGCCACAGTGTTCGCGCCGGTTACGCGTTCGAAGACCTCGGCCAATTCTTTCGCCCAATCGCCCGCCCCCGGCGGCAATGGTGGCGGATCCTGTATCCGAATCGGCTCGGCGGCGCCTGGTTCGCCATCCAATTCGCTTAAGCTATTGACCGACAGCAGGTCAACGAGGTCTGATTCGTTGACCAAATCGTTCGGAACGCCGACCCAGTGCCGACTGCTCCACGGGTATGCCGCTGCGCTGGAGCAGAGGCCGGCGCGGACCGGGTTTTGCCAAATGTAGCGAAGAACTGTGACCAGATAAGGGTCGTCCTCGACGGGGTAGCTGCGAAAACGACCTTGGAAAAGATGCCCCACGCGCCCGTAGGTTTCGTTGAACCATCTCGCGTAGCGGACGGTCAGTCGTTTCATCACCAACGCAAGCGGTTCGTGGCCCTCCCGGAGCAGCAAGTGGACGTGGTTATCCATGAGGCAATAGGCGTAGATCCGGCATCCGGTCAGCCCTTTGACATGGGCCAATATGCCGAGAAAACGGCAGCGGTCGTCGTCGCGCTCGAAGATGACCTGCCGGTTGACCCCCCGGATCATGACATGGAAAATCCCTGTCGCCGATTGTTGGCGCGCTACGCGTGACATTTCCCCCCCATTCCTGAGCCGCGTTTCGCGGATCCCGTTGGCCACACCGTATGAGCTGGCGCGACCTGCGGTCCAGCCCTTTGCGTTGAGGGCTTAACCGCAGATGGTCCGCGTGGGCACCAACGCCGGGCGGCCGACGGTGCCGGGCAGCGGACGAGACCGCGCTGGTGTGTCCCCGTCGTTCGAAGAAAGGACCGTCCCCGTGTCGAATGGGGGGACAGTCATTTGGGGGCAACGCGGTGGTTGCGGCACCGGGGGGCCGCAGGGCAGGTGTGTCCCCGTCGTTCGAAGAAAGGACCGTCCCCGTGGTTAGGGGTCGGGGGAGTCTAGGAAGGCTGCTATTTCGGCGTCCATTTCCGCGTCCGCCTCCGCGCGGGCCTGGCGGAGGTCCCAGAACGCCTCCGGGTGGTCCAAGTCCTCATAGGTGGGCAGCAGGTCCGGGTGCGACCAGATCGCCTCGCGGTCGGCGGCACTGCCCCGGTCCGTGACCGACTGCCAAAGCTCAGAAGCCTGCCGCGCCCGGCGCGGGCGGAGCTCCAAGCCCACCAGGGTGGCCAGCATGTGTTCCGCCGGGCCGCCCTCGGCCCGCCGCCGGCGGGCCATTTCCCGCAGCGAACCCAGGTCCGGCAAGTTCTGGTGCAGGGCCTCGCGGGTGACCACGTCAACCCAGCCCTCGACCAACGCCAGCGCGGTCTCCAGCCGGCGCAGAGCCGAATGCTGGCGCTCGGTCAGCAACGGCGCCAGCAAGCCCGAGGAAATGGCCTGCCGCAGCGAATCCGGATCGCCCAAATCCACGTCCGCGACCATCGCCTCCAACCGGTTCAAGTCGATAGTGATCTCCGAGGCGTACGCCTCCACCGCCCCGTAAAGGTGGTCGACCAGCCAGGGCACCCGTTTGAACAGGCGCGCGTGCGCGGACTCACGGGTGGCCAAGAAGATCCGCACTTCGGCGCCCGGCAGTTGGAGGTCGCCCGCGAACGCGGTGGCGGCCGCCGGCAGCAGCGCCGTCGCGCCCGGCTCGACCAGGGGCAAGCCGGTGTCCGTGTAGCCGAACACCTCGCGCGACAACTGCCCCAGCGCCAAACCCAGCTGCAAGCCGAACAGCGAGCCGACCAGCGGCAAGACGCCGCGCGAGGCGTCACGGGTCAGCTCCGCCGCGCCCGGATGCTCCTGGGAGTGCTGCTCCATCAGCCAAGTCATCGCCTTGGTCAGGGACCGGGCCACCGGCGTGGTGAGCTGGCGCCAGCGCGGCAGCGTCGCCTCGATCCAGTCGGCGGCGGACAGCGCCGCGGCCGGAGACCCCGTGCCGCCGAACTCTGTGGCCTGGTCCAGCCACAGGTCCGCCACCTTGAACGCCTCGTCGACCAGTGCAGCCTGGTTGGCAGGCACCACCGGGTCGGCGCCTTTCGCCAGGGAGGCCTTGCGGGCGGCATCGTGCGCCAAATCCCAATTGATCGCCCCATCCGGCGAGCCCGACCGCAGAAACTGCGTCAACTGGCTGAACACCGCCCCCGCGTCCACGCCGCCCGGCCCGGCCCCCACCGCCTCGAACAGCGCCGCCGGATTGACGCCCGACTGACGGAAGGTCTCCAGCACCTCGTCGGCCTGCGGGCCGAACCAGGTGCGGATCAACTCGGTCAATTCTGGCGGCAGGTCGCGCCCCGCGGCGCCTGGCTGTTCGGTCATGGCTCCCCCTCAAGTGTTGCTCCAACGGTAGCAACCTGGGGCACAATGTCCTGCGTGACGATAGACCAACCGCCCGAACCGGGCGCCAACCGGCAGCCCGAACCGTCCGCCCCGCCGCGCGCAGATCGGCCGCCGATGCCGTTCGCCGACCAGCCCCAGCCCCCCGCCGGCCAGTTCCCGCCTCCCGCCGCCCGCCCGCCGATGCCGTTCGCGGGCCAGCCCCAGCCCCCCGCCAGCCAGTTCCAGCGCCCCGTCGGCCAGTTCCCGCCTCCCGCCGCCCGCCCGCCGATGCCGTTCGCCGGTCAGCCCCAGCCCCCCGCCAGCCAATTCCCGCCGCCCGCCGGCCAGCCCCCGGCGCCGCTCGCTGGGCCGCCTTCCGGTCCACCCGGCGAGCCGTTCCCCCAGCCGTCGCCGCCGCCGCCCCCGCCGCGCGTCAAGCGCCGGCTGGCGCCGCGCACCGTCAGCCTGGTGGCTGGCTTCGCCGCCGCCGTTGTCGCCGGCGCGGTGCTCTTCTCGCTCCCCGTTCCCTACATCTTGGAGACGCCCGGCCCCACCTTCGACACCTTGGGCAGCGTGGACGGCGAGGAGTTGATCCAGGTGGGCCAAGAGCCGAGCCACGAGGTGACCGGCCAACTGCGGTTGACCACGGTAGGGGCTTATGGCTCCGACCCGGGTTCGCTGGGACTCATCCGCCTGGTCAAGGGCTATTTCAGCGCCGATGACGCCGTGGTGCCGTACGACTTGATCTACCCGCGCGACTCGACCGCCGAAGAGCGCGAGTCGCAGTCGGCGGCGGAGATGACCTCCTCGCAGGACGCGGCCTCGGCCGCCGCGCTGGAGTACCTGGGCATGCGGGTCGGCGTTGAAATCGACCAGCCGCAGTCGGATTCGGCGAAGTCCGTGTTCAAGACCGGGGACGAGCTGTCCTCGATCAACGGCGACCCGGTGGACGGCTTCGCCTCGCTCAAGCGGCTCCTGGACGGGGTGGAGCCCGGCGCCGAGGTCGAAGTCGGCGTGAGCCGCGACGGCAAGCCCGTCACGGTCACCTTGGAGACCAGTCGAGCCAGCGACGGCCGGACGCTGCTCGGGGTGACCGTCACGTTCAAGCTGCCGGTCGAGATCGAATTCGGCGTGGAGGACATTGGCGGCCCCAGTGCCGGCTCCATGTTCGCGTTGGGCATAATCGACAAGCTCGGCCCGGTCGACTTGGCCGCCGGGCGCGTGATCGCGGGCACCGGCACGGTCGACGCGGACGGCTCGATCGGCGCGATCGGCGGCATCCGCCAAAAGATGATCGGGGCCAAACGCGACGGGGCGGAGGTCTTCCTGGCGCCCGCCGCGAACTGTTCCGAAGTGGTTGGCCATGAGCCGTCCGGTCTGGAGGTCGTCAAGGTTGCCTCGTTGGACGATGCCGTCGACGCCCTCGCCGCTCTCAGGTCCGGCGACGGGGCGGGGCTTCCCCGTTGCGAGAAGTGAGGCCGCGCCAACCTTTCCGATGGCGCCTTGAGGCGGGCGGACGGCATCGGCGGCTCCGGGCCGGGCGCTTCGACCGCGGCGAGGGGATGCCGGCGGGCAACCGGACGGCATCGGCGGCGGGTTTCGCCGTGGGCTGAGCCCAATGATTCGGACAGTTCAGCGGGGGACGTTACGCCGTCCCAGGCTCATGTGTTTGGATTGACTACGTGTTCTCTTTGAATCTGCCGCCACGTCCTCCTCGACCGCCAAGACCACCCCGCGAACCGGGCCGCCAAGGCAGGCCGCTGCTGCGCTCGCCGCTCGCGTGGACTGTCTTCATCCTGGTTGTTCTACTGATTGCGTTGGTCGCGGCGTCGAAGCTGTGGACCGAGGTACTGTGGTTCCGGCAGCTTGGATTCTTGAACGTCTTCACCACGCAATGGGTGGCGCAGATCGCGCTGTTCGTGATCGGCGCCCTGGTGATGGCGCTGGTGGTGTGGCTGTCGATGTGGATCGCCTACAAAGCGCGGCCCGTCTACCTGCCGGAGACGGATTCGGACCAGGTGGTGGGCCGCTACCGGTCGCAATTCGAGCCGGTGCGGCGTCCGGCCATGATTGTGGTGCCGGCGGTGATCGGCCTGTTCGCGGCGGGCAACGCCGCCGCGCAATGGGAGAACGTGCTGCTGGCGATGAACGCGCGCAAGTTTGGCGAGGTCGATCCGCAGTTCGGGCTCGACTGGTCGTTCTACGTCTTCCAACTCCCGGCGATTCGTTTCGGGGTTTCCTTCCTGATGGGCGCCATCGCGATCGGCCTGGTCGCCGCAGTCGTGATGAACTACCTGTACGGCGGCATCCGGATGGGCATGGGCGGCCCCAAAGGCGGTTTGACCAAAGCCGCCCGGCTCCAACTGGGCCTCACCGCCGCGGTGTTGTGCCTGGCGGTGGCGGTGCAGTACTTCCTGGACCGCTACTCGATGATGTACGCGTCCGGCGACCGCTGGGACGGCGCTTTGTACACGGCCGTCCACGCCAACATGCCGGCGAAGCTGATCATGG
This sequence comes from Bifidobacteriaceae bacterium, assembly GCA_031281585.1. Lineage (NCBI taxonomy): Bacteria > Bacillati > Actinomycetota > Actinomycetes > Bifidobacteriales > Bifidobacteriaceae > Bifidobacteriaceae bacterium. The sequence goes on from JAITFE010000142.1 coordinate 17,514, forward strand.
CCTGCATCGCGGTTTTCGTCGCGGCGATGTTCGTGGCGGCGGCCTGGAAGGGCGACTGGAAGCTGCCGGCCACCGGCCTGGGTTTGATGGTGCTGTCCGCCGCGGTGGTCGGCTGGGCCTACCCGTCGCTGATCCAGCATTTCTCCGTCGACCCGTCCATGAAGGACAAGGAAGCCCCCTACATTCAGCACAACATTGACGCGACGCGGGCGGCGTTCGACTTGGAAGACGTGGAGGTGACCTCCTACTCTGCCAAGACCGACGCCGAGCCGGGGGCGCTCAGGGAAGACGCCGACTCGACCGCGTCGATCCGGTTGCTGGACCCGACTGTGGTCAGCCCCACGTTCCGGCAAAAGGAGCAGAACAAGCAGTACTACGACTTCCCGTCCGTCCTGGCTGTCGACCGGTACGCGATCGGGAACGAGAAGCGGGACACCGTGATCGCGGTGCGCGACTTGAAACTGTCCGGCCTTGGCGACGGCAGCACCTGGGTCAACCAGCACACGGTGTTCACGCACGGCTACGGGGCTGTCGCCGCCTACGGCAACACCACGGACGAACAGGGCTGGCCGTCGTTCTACGAGTACGGCATCCCCTCTCAGGGCGACCTGGACATTGAGCAGCCCCGCGTCTACTTCGGCACCACCTCTCCGGACTACTCGATTGTGGGCGGGGCGCAAGGGGACCAGGCGATCGAACTGGACTACCCCTCCGACGCGGAGGAGTCCGGAGAGGTCAACAACACCTACGACGGCAAAGGCGGCCCGAATGTCGGCTCAACCCTCAACAAGTTGCTGTACGCGCTTCGTTTCGGGTCCACCAACATCCTCTTCTCCGACAGCGTCCGGCCGGAATCCCAGATTCTGTACGACCGCGACCCGTACGTGCGCGTCCAGAAGGTGGCGCCGTATTTGACCCTCGACGAGCGGGTCTACCCGGCGGTGGTGGACGGGCGGATCGTCTGGGTGGTGGACGGTTACACCACCGCGGATTCGGTGCCGTACGCGCAGCATCAGTCCCTTGACACCACCACCGTGGACACCATCACGGCCCGCCGCGATGTGGCGGGCATCAACGCGATCGCCTCGGAGCGGGTGAACTACCTGCGCAACTCCGTCAAAGCGGTTGTCGACGCGTACGACGGCTCCGTCCGCCTGTACGCCTGGGACGCCGAGGATCCCGTGCTGAGGGCGTGGGCGGCGGTCTACTCGAACAACTTGACGCCGGTTTCGGAGATCTCCGGCGACTTGATGAGCCACCTGCGCTACCCGGAGACCATGTTCAAGGTCCAGAGGGCCGTGCTGGCCAAATACCACGTCACGGACGCGCCGTCCTTCTTCTCGCAACAGGACTTCTGGAAGACGCCCGCCGACCCGACCAAGGACGGCGACTCCGTGGCCCAGCAGCCGCCCTACTACCTGACCATGAAGATGCCGACCCAGGAGGCGGCGACCTTCTCGCTCTCCTCCACCTACATCCTGGCCAGCTCCGGGCAAGGCGACGACCGGTCGGTGCTCAAGGGCTTCTTGGCGGTCAACTCGGAGACGGGGAACACCCCCGGGGAAGTCGACCCGGATTACGGCAAGATGCGGCTGCTGCGGTTGCCGCAGGGGACCTCTGTGGCCGGCCCCGGCCAGGTCCAGAACACCTTCGTCTCCGATTCGACCGTCAAGTCCGAGATCCGCCTGCTTCAGGACCAGGGCACCGAGGTGATCAAGGGCAACCTGCTCACCCTGCCCATGGGCGGTGGCCTCCTCTACGTCCAACCGCTGTATGTGCAGGCCTCCTCCGGCACGCAGTTCCCGTCCCTGCAGAAGGTCGTGGTCGGATTCGGCGAGGACGTGGGCGTGGCGGACACGCTCACCGCCGCCCTGGACGCGGTGTTCAAGGGCGACGCGGGCGCCGAGGCCGGGGACTCCGACATAGGCAGCAAAGAACTCGATCCGGGCATTACCGGGGAAGAGGGCGAAGGTGGCGGGGCCAGTCCCGCGCCCAGCGCGTCGGCTAGCCCGTCCACCCCGGCGCCGTCCGCTTCCGCGCCCACCCCAGGAGCTTCCACCCCGCCGTCTTCCGGCGGAGGCGACCTGGACCAGGCGCTGGGAGACCTGTTGGACGCGATCGACGCGGCCGATTCGGCCATGAAGGCCGGCGACTGGGAGGCTTACGCCAAGGCCCAGGCCGACCTGCAGGCCGCCCGCTCAGCCGTGGAGGCGGCGCGCAACCAGGCCGGCGGTTAGCCAGCCGGGGGTCGGGCTGCCCGCGGCCGGGTCTCAGGCGACCTGACGCATGGGCAGGTGCGCCATCGGCACGGCGCATTCGATCGCGATGGCGCAGGCCGTCACCGGGTCGATGAGCTGGCGTACCGTCTCCATGGAGCGCTGCAACGCGACCGCGAACAACGCCGGCCATTCCTCCGGCAGGGCGCAGCAAAGGCCGAGCAGCGGGAGGAAGCGCGGCCACGCCGCCTCGAGGAGCTTTATGGCGTCTTCGCCAAGGGTGTAACCCTCCGGAAGCCGGGGCCGCCCAAACGCGGGTGTGCCGATGCTGCGGACTACGTACGCGACGGTGTCGGCGGCATCGGGCAATGGCTGGTCAGTCTTGGCGCGGGCGGCGGCCGAAACCAAACCCCAAACGGAGTAGGGGTCTTCGAGTAGCAGGTGGTTCATCGGATCGGAGAACGGGTAGTGGACGCCCTGGGCGGTGCCCGCCAGGATGAAGACCGAGTCGACGGGGTAGCCCATGCCGATCACCAGCGACTCCCAGGTTGCGGCCTGGCAGGCGTAGCCCGCGAGGAGCGCGGGGACCCCCAGGAGCAGTTCGGCCCGAACCCCGCGCGGGTCGCCCTGAAGCGTCTGGAGCAACTGATCGTAAAACAACCCCGCGCCCACTTTGACGCCCGCCAGCGGGTCGGCCTGGCGTTGCTGGGCGAGCTGGTCGGCCAACGCCCGCTCGGCGGGGGGGAAACGCGGGTCGGACGGGGCTGGGGGAGTTGTGGGCAGCGCTGGCTGAACTTGGAAACCCGGCGGGAATCCAGCCGGGAGTTCCGCCGAGGAGGCGCTGTCGGGACCGTGGCCGGGCGAAAACTCGGTCATGATGTCCTTTCGCTAGTGCATGGGGACGTCATTAAGGCGACAGGAACAGGCTAGCCTGTTCGCTCGCGGCTTAGGGAGGTCCCCTGCGGCTTGCGGCGTAACGCCTGGTGGCGTCGTTTCCTGGCGCCGGCGCCGAACAATGTGCGCTTGCTTCGCCCGGTGTTTTCACCTAGACTAACCGGGCTGAACGACGCGGGGTGGAGCAGTTCGGTAGCTCGCCGGGCTCATAACCCGGAGGTCGCAGGTTCAAATCCTGCCCCCGCTACTATTTGCGCAGGTCAGAGGCCCGGAGAGATCCGGGCCTCTTGCGTTTCCGGTCGGCCGCGTGGTGCTGTTGCGGGCCGACGGCGTGTCGGCCGACCTGATCACGGACCTGGGGTGCGGCGTGGTCGCGGCGGTTGGGGACAAGCGTCCGACCTGGCAATACTGGGACCTGCACGCTGAAACGTCCCGGCGGACAATAGCTTGGCGGTGCCGTGGTCAATTGGCGCGAAGACCTGGGCTTCGGCGGTTGGATGGTCGAGAGGATCTGGCGGGGCCGTGCGATCAGCCTATGCGCTTGAGTATGAGCCGTGCTGGGCGCGGTCAGCGCCATTGAGAAGTAGTGGCTGGCATTCGCCGTTGTGGCTGTCGCGCCTGGAGTTGGGGATTTCGATGTGGCCGGTGACCTCAGGTTTGCTGGCAGCATGGACGGCGCCGCAACCTCGTGGCCCGCTGCGAATCGTAGGCCGTGCTGATGCTCACGGCTGCGGAGGTTGCGGCTCGGGGGCCGGTGTTGTGACGCGTGGTGCGGGTAGAATCGGGTGATGGTCAGCAGCAGTCTTCAGAAGGCGGTGGGCCAGTTAAGCCTGGCCGAGAAGGTCGAATTGCGCGACTTCATCGATCTCAGCATTGGCTGGTCGGACGACGCGCCGGCGCTCAGTGAGGAGCAGCGGGCGACGGTACGCAGGCGCGCCGCAGACTTGGATGTTGACCCTTCTATCGGGGTTCCGTGGGAAGACGCTAACGCGGAGCTGGCCGCCGAGTTCGGATGAGCGTCCCCGTCCGCATCCACCCCGAGGCTAAGCAGGAGCTGCGCCAGGCGCTCGAGTGGTACAAGGCCATCGACCCTTCGCTGGCTTCCCGGATGCGCAGACAGGTGGACCTGGCTGTTCGAGGGGTCCGGCGCTTCCCTCTCGCCGGAGCGCCCATCTTTGACAGCTACCGACACGTCGTGCCGCGCCACTTCCCGTACATGTTGGTCTACCGCGTGCTCTCAAGTGGTACTCGCACGACGGCGGCAGAGGTGTTGGCCGTGTTTCACCTTCGCCGAGACCCGGACTGGATGGAGCGTCAACTTGGAGCGAGGGCGTGAGCGAACCGGAGCCGGCCGGGGTGTCCATTGACTGTCCACTTTCAGTCGAAGCTGACCGAATCTGGCGGAACCCAGCGCAACCACGCCCGGACTGTTCCAGCAGGTCAAACGCACCTTGTGGCATCGGGCGAGGTCTCACGGAACGGCTGAACCGCTAAACCGGAGGTCGCAGGTTCAAATCCTGCCCCCGCGACTATTTGGCCTGGCCAGGCCGGTGTTCCTCTTGTCTGAAAGGACTGGGGGATGCTCGTCCCATCGCTATCCCATCGGATTGGTCGCCTGCGGGCGGGAGCGCGTCTGGTGTGTGCTGGCCGGTTCGGGCCGGCGCCGGTTGGCGACGGACGATGCCGTCTGGCTGGTGTCAGCCGCTTGGTTTGGGGGGTTTGGCGCACCTTTCGCCTATGGATGTTGGGAGTCAGGCCGGGGCGGCGTTGGCAGGGTTGGAGC
>JAITFE010000143.1 GCA_031281585.1 Bifidobacteriaceae bacterium
TCGGCGGTGCGGTGGAACAGCCAGGCCCAGATCGGGTTGGTGATCAGGGCCAGGGTGGCCCCCAGGGCGCCCCCGGCCACCCACTCCATGGCCACTGGCACGGTACCCACTTTAGGCGCGGGGAGGTTGCTCAGCCAAACCGGCCGTCAATGTAATCCCTGGTGGCGGTCACCTTCGGGGCGGAGAAGATTTCGGCCGTGGGACCGGATTCGACCAGGCGGCCCGGCTGTCCGGCGCTGGCCAGCGAGAAGAACGCCGTCACGTCGGAGATCCGGTTGGCTTGGGCCATGTTGTGCGTCACCACCACCACCGTGTAGTCGCGGGCCAAGTCCCGCATCAACTCCTCGATCGCCAGGGTGGAGATCGGGTCCAGGGCGGAGCACGGTTCGTCCATCAGCACCACGTCCGGTTGGACGGCGATCGCGCGGGCTATGCAAAGCCGCTGCTGCTGCCCGCCGGACAGCGAGTCGCCGGACTTCTTCAGCCTGTCCTTGACCTCGTCCCACAGGTGCGCCCTGGTCAAGCACCGCTCCACCAGCTCGTCGGCGGCCTCTCCCCTGGGGCGGGCGCCCCGGATGATCAGCCCGGCTAGAACGTTGTCCTTGATCGACATGGCTGGGAACGGGTTCGGCTTCTGGAAGACCATGCCGACCTTGGAGCGGACCGAGACCGGGTCGATCCCCTTGCTGTAGAGGTCCACTCCGTCCAGTTTGACGGAGCCGACCGCCCGCGCTCCGGGGATGACCTCGTGCATGCGGTTGATCGCCCGCAGCAAGGTCGACTTGCCGCAGCCCGACGGGCCAATGAAGGCGGTCACAGCGCGTCCCGGTATTTCCAAGGACACGTCGGCCACGGCCAAATGCGACCCGTAATAGCAAGAGACAGTGTCGATCGACATTGAGCCGACCGCCTTCGGCAGGGGCGGCGCGGGCACGGCTGTGGCCGCCGGTCCCGTGCCCGCCCCTGCCACGGCCGGCCCCGGGGCGGCGGGGCGGACCGTTATCTGGCCTGCGCTCTGGCCTGCTTTGATCGAATTGGGGACCGTGGCGGTCATCGATTTCTCCTCAGTTTGGCGATTTGCGGGGGTAAGGCGCGGGCGGCGAGTTGCAGCGCCACCACCACGGCCATCAACACCAGGGCGCCCGCCCAGGCGCGCTGGTCGTAGGCGGCCGTGTCCAGGCCCTTGGAAGACCATTGCGTGTAGATGAAGACCGGCAGGGTGGCCATGCGCCCCTCCGCCAGGTTGTAGTTCATGGCGTCCGTGAAGCCCGCCACCAGCAGCAGCGGCGCCGTTTCGCCGATGATTCGGGCCACCCCGAGCACCGCCCCGGCCGTCAGGCCGGGCAAGGCTGTCGGCAGGACGATCTTGCGGATCACCCGCCAGCGCGGCGACCCGAGCGCCAGCCCCGCCTCCCGCAAGTCGCCGGGCACCAACCGGAGCACCTCCTCCGAAGCGCGCACCACCACCGGGATCATGATCATGGCCAAGGCGACCGCGCCGGCCAGGCCGGAGCGCGTGCCCGGTCCGAGGAGCAGGGAAAACAAGGCGTAGGCGGCCAGACCCGCCACAATGGACGGGATGGACACCATAATGTCCACGGCTCGGCGCGTGAGCGACGCCAACCGGGTTTGGTCGCCGTATTCGGTGAGGTAGATGGCCGCGCTCACGCCCAACGGGATCGCGATCGCGGCGGTCGCGGCCGTGATCAGGAGCGTGCCGGTGAGGGCGTGCAGCAAACCGCCGCCCTGTCCCACCACGCCGCGCATCGAGTTGCTGAACAAAGCCAAGTCGAGACGCTCGCTGCCCCGTTGGATCGCCGCCCAGATGACCAGCGTCAGGGGCACGGCCGTGAGCACGGCCGCGCCCACCACCGCGCCGGTGGCCAGCGCGTTCTTGCTCCGGCGGCGCCAAGTCGGGCGGGAGGCGCGAAGTGTCGTGGCGGCATCGGCGGACGTTTCTCGCCGGGTCAACGTCAACGTCACTTGGCCACCCCCTTCTTGGCGAAGCGGCGGCCGACAATCGAGACCACCAACGAGATGGCGAACAGCACTAGCCCAAGCCCAATCAGGGCGCTGACCTTGGAGCCGGTCGACTCCGGGAAGGCCGACGCGATGAACGCGGCGATGGTGGGCGGATTCTCCGAGGAGATCAGGTTGACCGAGATCAGACCGGGTGTGGCGCTGAGGACCATGGCGACCGCCATCGTCTCGCCGAGCGCCCGGCCCAATCCCAGCATGCCCCCGGCCACGATCCCCGAGCGGGCGACGGGCAGCACGGCCGTGCGGACCATCTCCCAACGGGTCGCACCCAGGGCGTAGGCGGCCTCGATCAGGGGGGGCGGGGTGAGGGCGAAGCTTTCGCGGCACATCGCCGCCATGATCGGCAGAATCATCACCGCTACCACCAGACCGGCCGTCAGGACCGTCCGTCCGGTCACCGACGGGTCGCCGGAGAAGAAGGGCAACCAGCCCAGATGGCCGTGCAGCCACTCATAGAGCGGGACCATGGCCGGGGCTAGAACCATCAACCCCCACAGGCCGAAAACCACCGAGGGTACGGCCGCGAGCAAGTCCAGGACCGCGCCCAAGAACCGCCCAAAGCGGGGAGACGGGGCGTAGATCGTCGAGGCCAGGGCCACTCCGATCGCGGGCAGCGCGGCGAAGGCCAAGGCGATCACCGCGACCCAGGCCGATCCGAACGCCAAGGGCGCGGCCAGGGAGAAGAAGTCAGTCGCATGGGCGGGCAGGTCGCCCGCGCCCGCGAAGAAAGCCGGCCCGCCCTTGATCACCAGGAAGGTCAGGACTCCGGCCAACACGAGCGCGACAGCGATGGCCGCCCCCCTCATCGCGCCCCGGAAACCGCGTTCCCCGGACGCGCCCACGCCGGCCGGGATCCCCCCGTGGACCCGGCCGGCGGCTGGGGCTAGCTCAAGAGCCGATGCGTTCAACCGCCGCGCTCACTTTCGCGCTGAGGCCCTCCTCGGAGGTCAGCGGCGCCGAACCGGCGTTCGCGGCGGCGGCCTGCTGGCCCGCGTCCGAGGTGACGTACTTGAAGTAGGCGGACACCAGCTTGGCGGTGTTGGCGTCTTGGTACTTTTCACACGCGACCAGGTAGCTGACCAGGATCAGCGGGTAGGCGCCCGCCGCCTCGGTGGTGCGGTTCAATTCGTAGACCACGTCGCCTTCGCCCCGGCCGGTCTCCAGGCTTGACTCGGAGACGGCTTTGGCGGCCCCCTCCGGCGAGGCTTTGACCCACTGGTCCGCCACCTTGATGGACGCCCAGCTCAGCGCCTTGGCCTGGCCCGCGTCCACGTAGCCGATGGTGCCGTTGCCGGCGGTCAGCGCTCCGACCATGCCCTGGGTTTTCTCCGCGCCTTCGCCGCCGGCCTCAGGCCACTCCTCGGTCTCCCCGGCGGTCCACGCCTCCGGCGCGGTCGCGGCCAGGTAGTCGGTGAAGTTCCCGGTGGTCCCCGACTTGTCGGACCGGTGGACCGGGCTGATCTTGAGATCCGGCAACTGGGCGTCGGGGTTGTCCTTGGCGATGGCCGGGTCGTTCCAGTTGGCGATCTTCCCGGTGAAGATGTCCGCTATCACGTTTGGCGCCAGGTTGAGGGAGTCGACTCCCTCCAAGTTGAAGGCCACCACAATCGGCGAGATGTAGACCGGCACCTCGACCAAGGCCGAATCGGCGGCGCAGGAGGCATGTCCGCCCTGGGCCTCATCCGCTTTGAACGGGGCGTCCGTGCCGACAAAGCCCAGGCCGCCAGCCGTGAACTGCTCGCGGCCGGGGCCGGAGCCCGCTGGCTCGTAATTCACGGTGACGCCGTTCTGGAGACCGACAAAGCCGGCCCGCCACGCTTCTTGGGCGGCGCTCTGGGAGGAGGCCCCCGCGCCGTTCAGCTCGCCCGTGAGTTGTTCTTGGGCGGGACCGGACGAGTTGCCGGCGGCCCCGCCGCCCGGCTGGTCTTCATTCGCGGCGCATCCAGCCAACGCGGCCAAGATCACGCCTGCGGCGGTGGCCGTGGCGGCCACCTTCTTCGCATTGCCTAGCTTCATTAGGCCCTCTTTCGTTTCTGCTCTGGTCATTTCAGAAACGACGCTAGGGGGCCAGCCCTAACTGACGGGGCGATTCAGGTAAACGCAGGGTGAACGCAAGGAGAACACTTGGCTGCGCCCGGCCTCGGAGCCCGGCCTCAGCCTGCTCCAACGACCCGGTGTCGCGAGTGAACCGGACTATCGAGCGCGCCTTCGGCCCCACGCTGCAAGAAGCCTTGCGGCACCGACCTCATATTGCAAGCAAACCCCGGTTTGGCTTGCATCTTCGGCCCCACGCTGCAAGAGAACTTGCAGCGTCAGCCTCATATTGCAAGCAAACCGGGGTTTGCCTTGCACTTTCCGGGGCGCTGGCGCCCCGACGCCCGGATCAGGCCTCGTCGTCCTTCGGATCCCGTGCCAACTCGGCCTTGATGGCGTCTTCTTCGGCCTGCTCCTGAAGGAGTTCGGCCGAGTCCGCCATGTCTCCCACCTCGGGCGACTCGTTCGCCTCGGCCAAAGGCTCGGCCGATTCGACCGCCCCTTCGGGGTCCGGCTCCACGCCCTCCAGAGGGTCGGCCGCATCGGCCGCGTCAGCGTTCGACACGTCGGCTGCCTCGGCCACCTCGGCGTCGGAACCCTCGGGCGCGTCCTGGTCGACGGCATCGGCGGCCGTGTCGTCGCCTGCCGCCTCGCGGGCCGCGGCGGCCTTCTTCTTCTTGGCCTTCGGCTGGACCGGGTCCATGACCAACTCGATCACGGCCATCGGCGCGCTGTCGCCCTTGCGGGGGTTCAGCTTGACAATGCGGGTGTAACCGCCCGGGCGGTCGGCCATCGCCGGGCCGATCTCCGTGAACAGGAAATGGACCACGGACTTGTCGCGGATGGTCCGCATGACGCGGCGCCGCGCGGCCAAATCCCCGCGCTTGGCGAAGGTGATCAGCCGCTCGGCCTGCGGCCGCAGCCGCCTGGCCTTGGCCAGCGTTGTCGTGATCGAATGGTGTTCAAAGAGCTGCGTGGCCAGATTGGCCAGAATCAGCCGCTCGTGCGCCGGACCGCCGCCCAGCCGGGCTCCCTTGGTCGGAGTAGGCATCTCAAATCTCCTAAAGAATGGTCAGAAACTGGCGTCGTCCTCGCTGAACTCGGGCGTGGTGCCCAGTCCAATCGAGTCGAACTCGAGCGGCGAATCCTTCAGCGACAACCCCAGCGAGGTCAGCTTCTCCTTGACCTCGTTGATCGACTTGGCGCCGAAATTGCGGATGTCCAACAAGTCTTCCTCCGAGCGCGCCACCAGTTCACCGACGGTGTGGATCCCCTCGCGCTTGAGGCAGTTGTAGGACCGGATGGTCAGGTCGAGGTCTTCGACCGGGAGGGCTAGATCGGCGGCCAGGGCCGCGTCGGTCGGGCTGGGCCCGATCTCCACGCCTTCGGCCTCCGGGTTGAGCTCGCGGGCAAGCCCGAACAATTCGGTCAGGGTCTTGCCGGCCGAGGCCATGGCGCTGCGCGGCGTGATGGCCTTCTTGGTCTCAACGTCAATGATCAAGCGGTCGAAGTCCGTGTGCTGCTCCACGCGGGTGGCCTCGACCTTGTAGCCCACCTTTAGGACGGGCGAATAGATCGAGTCGATCGGGATGCGCCCGATCTCCGCGTCGATCGACTTGTTCTGCACGGCCGAGACATAGCCCCGCCCGCGCTCAACCGTCAGTTCGATCTCCAGCTTGCCCTTGGCGTTCAGCGTGGCGATGTGCAGGTCCAGGTTGTGGACCTCCACGCCGGCCGGCGGGGTGATGTCAGCGGCGGTCACCTCGCCCGGACCCTGTTTGCGCAGGTACATCACCACGGGGCTGTCATGCTCCGAGGAGACCACCAGGTTCTTCAGGGACAGGATGATCTCGGTGACATCCTCTTTCACGCCCGGCACCGTGGAAAACTCGTGGAGCACGCCGTCAATCCGGATCGACGTCACCGCCGAACCGGGGATCGAGGACAGCAAAGTCCGCCTCAGCGAGTTTCCCAGGGTGTAGCCGAAACCCGGCTCCAGGGGCTCAATGACAAAACGCGACCGGAACTGGGAAACCGGCTCTTCGGTCAGAGTGGGTCGTTGTGCGATTAGCACTGCTTGTTCTTCCTTGTCTCGGGGCCCCCGCTATTTGAGGTCCCGCTTCGTGGTGAGAGCCGCGCGGCCTCGGTCCGCCGCGCGGTCTTGGCACGGCATCGTCCAAAATCTTTGCCCGATGCCGTCCGGTTGGGTCCTAAACCCGGCGCCGCTTGGGGGGCCGGGCGCCGTTGTGGGCCTGCGGGGTCACGTCCGTGATCGACCCGACTTCCAGGCCCGCGGCTTGGAGCGAGCGGATGGCGGTCTCACGGCCGGAGCCGGGGCCCTTGACGAACACGTCGACCTTCTTGACCCCGTGGTCCTGGGCGCGCCTGGCGGCCTGGTCCGCGGCCAGTTGGGCGGCGAAGGGCGTCGACTTGCGCGAGCCCTTGAAACCGACCTGGCCGGACGAGGCCCAGGCCAGCACGGCCCCGGACTGATCCGTGATCGACACGATCGTGTTGTTGAAGGTTGACTTGATGTGCGCGTGTCCGTGCGGGACGTTCTTCTTGTCCTTGCGCCGGACCTTCCGCGCTCCTTGACGAGTCTTGGGGGGCATGTTCTGCCTGTCTCCTTGCTTGCTTGATCGCTGCTTGCTTTGTTGGGCGTGCTCGGCGGATAACGTTCCGCGCCCAGTTACTTCTTGCCGGCCTTCTTCTTGCCGGCCACTGTGCGCTTGCGGCCCTTTCGGGTGCGCGCGTTGGTCTTGGTCCGCTGCCCGTGGACAGGCAGGCCCCGGCGGTGCCGGATGCCCTGGTAGGAGCCGATCTCCACCTTGCGGCGGATGTCAGCCTGGATTTCGCGCCGAAGGTCGCCCTCGACGCGGTAGTTGGCTTCGATGTAATCCCTGAGCGCCACCAGGTCTTGATCGGTCAGGTCTTTGACCCGTGTGTCCGGGTTCACCCCGGTGGCTTTGAGGGTTTCGGTGGCGCGGGTCCGGCCCACGCCGAAGATGTAGGTGAGAGCGATTTCGACGCGCTTTTCACGCGGCAAATCGACACCGACTAGACGAGCCATGAGGCTTCACTCCCTAAAGAGTCAGTGGAGGTCTGGACCCATCGCCTCTCGCAGCGGTTCGTCTTAGCTGACGAGCCCCGGCCTCCAACCGGGGGTGGCCGCGCGGTCCAGGTGGGCGCGCGGTGGCGGTGGGTCTTTGGTTATGTGCGCCCGGTCAGCCTTGACGCTGCTTGTGGCGCGGGTTTTCGCAGATTACCATCACGGTGCCGTGGCGCCGGATGACCTTGCACTTCTCGCAGATCCTTTTGACGGATGGTTTGACCTTCACGTTCTTCAACTCCTACTTGTAGCGGTAGACAATGCGGCCACGGTCCAAGTCGTAGGGGCTGAGCTCCACCACCACGCGGTCCTCAGGCAGGATCCTGATGTAGTGCTGGCGCATCTTGCCCGAGATATGGGCCAGAACACGGTGTCCGTTCGTCAACTCGACGCGAAACATCGCGTTCGGTAGAGCCTCGACCACGGTGCCCTCGATCTCGATAACACCTTCCTTCTTGGCCATATTCCTCCGCTGTTTTCCTCCGCTAGTGCCTGGTTGGTGGTGATTGCGCGCGTGGCAAGATGGCCCGTCAGGGCCAAGGCGCACAGGTCCAACGGGATAGTCTACGCCATCCCCGCAACTGCTCTTGCCCATCCGTCGCCGCTTCTCCCTCGCTGGGAGGCCTGGCGCCGGTCCGGCGACCCGCCCGCCTCCCCGTGCGCCTCTGGGCGGAAGCCGAAGACGGCGACTTCGCCATTCTGGCTAGAAGAGGTCTGGCTAGAGGGGGGCTATTTCGACGCCGCGGGCGGCTAGTTCCGCTTTGCCGCCGTCTGGCGCCGTCAGCACCCAAATGCCGTCTGGGGTGCGGGCCACCGTGTGCTCCCAGTGGGCCGCCCTTGAGGCGTCGACCGTGCGGACGGTCCAGCCGTCCGCGTCGACCGAGGTGGCGATCGAGCCTTCGACCACCATCGGCTCAATAGCCAAGACCAAGCCGGGGCGGATCCTAGGGCCGCGTTCCCGCCCGGCGAAGTTAATCACGTCCGGGGCCATGTGCATGGCGGTGCCTATCCCGTGGCCCACGTATTCGCGCAGAATCCCAAAGGACGGCTCGGATTCCCGGACGGAGGCCTCGATGGCGCGGCCGATCTGGCCCACATGCTCCGCGCGCGCGAAGGCTGCGATCCCGTCCCACAGGGCCGCCCGTGTCGCCTCGATCAGGACCTCCGAACGGGGGTCGACCTGGCCCACTCCCACCGTGATGGCCGCGTCGGAATGCCACCCGTTCAGTTCCGCCCCGCAGTCGATCGACACCACGTCGCCCGGTCGCAGCACTTGATCCTCCGGGATGCCGTGCACCACAACGTCGTTGACGGAGAAGCAGATCGAGCCCGGATAGCCCTCATAGCCCAGGAAGTTCGGGATGGCCCCGGCCGCCCGGATAACGGCCTCCGCCACCGCGTCCACCTCGCGGGCCACCGCGCCGGGGACCAGCGCTTCCCGCACGGCCGCCAAGGCCGCAGCCGTGATCAGCCCGGAGGCGCGCATCTTGCGAATCTGGTTCGGCGTCTTCAACTCGATGCGTTCGCGCCGCAACAAGGTCAAGCCGGGGCCCCCGGCTCCCTGAGCTCCAGCACGTGGGTTATCCGCGCCGTCACCTCCGCGACTGTTCCAACCGCGTCCACCGGCAAGAGCAGCCCGGCTTCGCGGTAGACCTCGATGATCGGCTCCGTCTCGCGGTGGTAGACGGCCAACCGTTGGCGGATGACCGGCTCCGTGTCATCGGGCCGGCCCTCGATCAAAGCCCGCTTCAGAAGGCGGTCCACGATCAACTCTTCGGGCAACTCCAGCGACAACGCCCCGGAAAGCGACCAGCCTTGGGCGGACAGGATCTCCTCCAGCACCGCCACCTGGGGGACGTTGCGGGGGTAGCCGTCCAAGATGAAGCCTGGGACGGCATCGGCGGCGGCCAGCCGGGACTTCACCATCGCGTTGGTGACCCGGTCCGGGACCAGGTGGCCTTGGGCTATGTAGGTCTGGGCCTCAACGCCCAAAGCGGTGCCGCGGGCCATCTGGTCGCGGAACAGCGCGCCGGTCGAAACGGTCGGAATCCCCAGCCGGGCGGCCAGCAAGTCGCCTTGCGTGCCTTTGCCGGAGCCCGGAGGGCCCAGCAGCACCAGCCGGCGACCGGTCACCTCAAGAAGCCCTCATAGTGACGCTGCTGGAGTTGCGACTCGATCTGTTTGACCGTGTCCAGGCCGACGCCCACAATGATCAGCAATGTGGTGCCGCCGAAGGGCAAGTTCTGGTTGATCCCCATGAAGCCGAACAAAACCTGTGGGATCAAAGCGACCATGGCCAGGTAGATCGAGCCGGGGGTGGTGATGCGGTTGATCACATAGGCCAAGTATTCGGCGGTCGGCCGACCCGCGCGGATGCCCGGAATGAAACCGCCGTACTTCTTCATGTTGTCCGCCACCTCTTCGGGGTTGAAGGTGATGGCGGTGTAGAAGAAGCAGAAGAAGATGGTCAACGCCGCGTACAGGATCATGTAGAGCGCGTCGGTCTGCCCCAGGTTCATCTGGATCCATTGCACAACCGGGTTCGACTGATCGGAGACGAACTGGGTGATCATGGACGGCATGGTCAACAGCGAGGAGGAGAAGATGATCGGGATGACGCCGGCCGTGTTGATCTTGATCGGGATGTACGTGGTGGAGCCGCCGTAGGTCCGGCGCCCAACCATCCGCTTGGCGTATTGGACCCGGATGCGCCGTTGGGATTGCTCCACGAACACGATCGCGCCGATCACGCCCACGAACACCACCAGCACCACGATGAAGTTGGTGACGCCGCCGCTGGAGGATCCCAGAATCTGGCCCATGGAGCCGGGGAAGCCTGCCACGATCGAGGTGAAGATCAGCAACGACATGCCGTTGCCGACCCCTTTCTCGGTGATCAGTTCGCCCAGCCACATGATCAGGCCGGTGCCGGCGGTCATGGTGATGATCATCAAGGCCACGGTCCAGGGCGTGTCCGGATCGATGATCTTGGTGTCCGTGCCCGTCTGGCCAAACAGCGCGCCACTGCGGGCGGTCGTGATGACGGCGGTGGACTGCAGAATGGCCAAAGCGATGGTCAGGTAGCGGGTGTACTGAGTCAGCTTGGTCTGCCCGGATTGGCCCTCTTTGTGCAGCGCCTCAAACCTCGGGATGACCACCCGCAGCAATTGCACAATGATGCTGGCCGTGATGTACGGCATGATCCCCAACGCGAACACCGACAGTTGCAGCAGGCCGCCGCCGGAGAACAGGTTGATCAGGCCCAGCAGGTCGTTTCCCGAAGCCTGCTTCTGGATCGAGTTGATCGCCGCGTAATCCACGCCCGGCGTGGGGATAAACGAGCCCAGCCGAAACAGAACCATGATGCCGATGGTGAACAGCAGCTTGCGGCGCAGGTCGGGCGTCCTGAACGCCTTGGCGAATGTTCCTAGCACGGGGGTCCTCCCTCAAGGATGGGGCCAGCCATGATCTACGCGCCCGTTCGGTCGGTGATCATGGCTCGTCCCACTCTAGCTGTTGACGCTGCCGCCTGCGGCCAGGATCTTCTCCTTGGCCGAGCCCGACAGCGCTTCGACACTGACTTCCAGTTTGACGCCGATCTCGCCGTCGCCCAGCACCTTTACCGGGTAGCCGTCCCTGACGACTCCCCGCGCCACCAGGTCTTCCGAGGTGACCTGCCCGCCGTCCGGGTACAGTTCGGCGAGGCGGCCCAGATTGACCACCTGGTATTCGGTGCGGAACGGGTTCTTGAAACCGCGCAGCTTGGGCAGCCGCATGTGCAGCGGCATCTGCCCGCCTTCGAGCCGCGCCGGGACGTTCTTGCGCGCCTTGGTTCCTTTGGTGCCGCGCCCAGCGGTCTTGCCCTTGGATCCCTCACCGCGCCCCACCCGGGTCTTGGCCTTCTTGGAGCCCGGCGCCGGACGCAGATGGTGCACTTTGAGCACGTGGCTCTTGGGCCCTCTGGGGGTCGCCGCAACTTCCTCGGCCTCATCCTCGACCGATTCGGCTGCCTTTTCGGTCTTTTCAGCCTTTTCAGTCTTCGCAGCCGCCGATGCCGTCGCGTCGGCCTCGGTCGCCTCTGCCTTTTCTGCTTTGGCCGGCTTGGCGGCCTTGGCCTTGTCCGCTTTGGCGGGCTTTTCGCCGCCGACTGGTTCCCCAGCCTCTCCAGCCTTTTCAGCCTTGGCGGCTTTGGCTTCCTCGGCCTTCTCCGGCTTGTCGGCCTTTTCAGCCTTGGCCGGCTTGGCGGCCTTCGGGGCTTTCGCCGGCTTGGCGGCTTCGGCTTCCTCGGCCGCCTTCGCCAGGTCCTTGTCTTCAGCCATGGTCAGTCAATCTCCTCAACTTTCACCAGGTGCGCCACGGTCCGAACCATTCCGCGCACTGAGGGGGTCTCAGTCCGCTCGACGGTTTGGCCAATCTTCCTCAGACCCAGGGTGCGCAGCGTCTCACGCTGGTTTTGCCGTCCCCCAATGCCGGACTTGATCTGTGTGATCCTCAAAGTCGTCATGATTTCTCCTTCGCGCTCGCAACGCCAGCGGCCTGCGCCCGCAGAAGCGGGGCCGGCGCCACATCTTCCAGCGGCAGGCCGCGCCGGACCGCCACCGATTGAGGCTCTTCGAGCGCTTTCAACGCCGCCACGGTCGCGTGGGCAATGTTGATCGCGTTGGATGACCCGAGCGACTTCGACAGCACGTCATGCACGCCCGCGCACTCGAGCACCGCCCGGACCGGGCCGCCCGCGATCACGCCGGTGCCCGGCGCGGCGGGACGCAAGTAGACCGACCCGGCTGCCGCCTGACCCTGGATGGGATGCGGGATGGTCTTTTGGATGCGCGGCACCTTGAAGAACGACTTCTTGGCCTCCTCCACGCCCTTGGCGATCGCGGCCGGAACTTCCTTGGCTTTGCCGTAGCCCACGCCGACCGTTCCGTCGCCGTCTCCCACCACCACTAGGGCGGTGAAGGAGAACCGGCGGCCGCCCTTGACGACCTTGGCGACCCGGTTGATCGAGACAACCCGCTCCAGGAACTGGTTGCGGTCGTCTTCGCCGCGCCCGCCCCGCCGCTGGTCGCGCCGACCGGAATCGCGCCGACCGCCGCCCTGGCGGTCCTGGCCGTCGCGGCGGTCATTCGACTCCCCGCCCACTCGCTGCTCGCCAGCCATCAGATGCTCTGCCTTCCGTCGTTCTGCTTCATCTGCGCTTTCTTTTCGGTGCCCTGGGTGGGACCGGCCAGCCGGTCCGAACGCGGGGTTGCCACGCCGCCGGTGCTCACAGCTTCAAACCGCCCTCGCGGGCGCCGTCCGCGACGGCGGCCACCCGGCCGTGGTACTTGTGACCGGCGCGGTCGAACACCACCGCCTCGATCCCGGCTTCCTTGGCCCGCTCGGCGATCAGCTCGCCGACGCGCTTGGCCTTTGCGGTCTTGTCCGCTTTCGACTCCCTCAGGTCGGCTTCCATGGTCGAGGCCGAAACCAGGGTGTGTCCCACCGAATCGTCAATGACCTGCGCCAACATGTGGCGGGCTGAGCGGGTGACAACCAAGCGGGGACGCCCGGGGGTGCCCTTGACCAGCTTGCGCACCCGGCGGTGCCGCTTGGCCCGCTGGACGGAACGAGATACCGTCGCCATGCTCACTTACCAGCCTTTCCAACCTTGCGGCGGACAACTTCGCCTTGGTAACGCACGCCTTTGCCCTTGTACGGCTCGGGTTTGCGCAGTTTGCGGATATTCGCGGCGACCTCGCCGACTTGCTCCTTGTCGATCCCCGAGACCGAGAAGCGGGTCGGGATGTCGACGGTGAACGTGATCCCCTCGGGGGCCTTCACGAACACTGGGTGCGAGAAACCGAGCGAAAACTCCAGGTCGGCATCCCTGGCCACCACACGGTAGCCGGTGCCCACGATCTCCAACACCTTGGTGTAGCCGTCGGTCACCCCTGTCACCATGTTGGCCACCAAGGTGCGCGAAAGCCCGTGCATTGAACGGGAGCGGCGCTCCTCGTCCGGCACGGTCACCACCACGGCCCCGGCCTCGTCCCGCGTCACGGAGACCGGCTCCGGCAACTCGCGGCTGAGGGTGCCCTTGGGACCCTTGACCGTCACTCTGCGGCCGTCGATCGTCACGTCCACCCCGGCCGGAACCGGAACCGGCAGCTTGCCAATACGCGATGTCATTTTGCCTTCCTCCTACCAGACGTAGGCGAGGACTTCCCCGCCCACGCCTTTCTTGGCCGCTTGCCGGTCAGTCAACAGGCCCGATGACGTCGACAGAATCGCGATTCCCAGTCCGCCCAGCACTCGCGGCAAGTTGGTCGACTTGGCGTAGACGCGCAGGCCGGGCTTGGAGATCCGGCGCACCCCGGCCAGCGCCCGCTGGCGGTTGGCGCCGTACTTCAACTCGACCCGCAGAGTCGCGCCCACCGGCGCCTCCTCCTTGGACCAGGCCGCAATGTACCCCTCCTGCTGGAGGATCTGGGCAATCCCAGCCTTCATCTTCGAGTACGGCATCTCCACGCTTTCGTGGTGCGCCGCGTTGGCGTTGCGGATGCGGGTCAGCATGTCCGCAATCGGATCGGTCATTGTCATGTGGGTGTCCCCACCTTCCTCGCCCCGGTTTCCCGCGCGGCGCCCGCTGCGCGGGGGCCGCCAGGACCTGTGGCGTAGTTGATTACCAGCTGGACTTCGTTACTCCGGGCAGTTCGCCGCGGTGCGTCAACTCGCGCAGACACACCCGGCACAGCCCAAACTTGCGGTAGACGCTGCGCGGCCGGCCGCAGCGGTTGCAGCGCGTGTACCCCCGCACCTTGAACTTCGGGGTGCGGGCGGCTTTGACGATGAGAGCCTTCTTAGCCAAATCAGTTCTCCTTGAATGGGAAGCCGAGCTGCTTCAGCAGCGCCCGGCCCTGGTCGTCAGTGGTCGCGGTGGTCACCAGTGTGATGTCCATGCCCCGAACCCGGTCAATGTGGTCTTGGTCGATCTCATGGAAGACCGATTGCTCTGTCAATCCGAAGGTGTAGTTGCCCTGGCCGTCGAACTGCCGATCGCTGAGCCCGCGGAAGTCGCGGATGCGGGGCAGCGCGATCGTCAACAAACGGTCGCAGAACTCCCACATGCGGTCGCCCCGCAATGTGACGTGAGCCCCGATCGGCATGCCCTCGCGCAGTTTGAACTGCGCGATCGACTTCCGCGCCTTGGTCACGGTCGGCTTCTGACCGGTGATCAGCGCCAGATCGGCAACCGCCCCGTCAATCAGCTTCGAGTCCCGCGCGGCCTCCCCCACGCCCATGTTGACCACGATCTTGGTCAGTTTGGGCACCTGGTTGATGTTCGCCAGGCCGAACTGCTCCCGCAAGGCGGGAACGATCTGCTCGCGGTAGCGAACCTTCAGGCGAGGCGGCGTGCGAACCGACTCGGCGGCATCGGACACCTTGGCGGCCTCTTTCGTCTTGCTGGCCATCGGCTAAAGCTCCTTACCCGACTTCTTGGCGTAACGGACGCGAACCTGGCGTAGGCGGCCGTCGCGCTCGACTGTCTCAATGCGGTGCCCAACGCGGGTGGGCTCGCGGGTCTCCGGGTCCACCACCATCACGTTGGAGACGTGGATCGGTGCCTCAATGGTCTCCCGGCCGCCGGTCTTGGCGCCACGCGCCGACTGGCCCACCTTGGTGTGCTTGATCACCCGGTTGACCCCCTCGACGATCAGGCGGTCGGAGTCCTTCAAGACCTCCAAGACGCGGCCCTGTTTGCCGGCGTCCCGTCCAGAGATCACCTGGACCAAGTCGTGCTTCTTGATTTTGGCCATGGTCACAACACCTCCGGGGCCAGCGAAATGATCTTCATAAACCGCTTCTCCCGCAGTTCCCGGCCCACCGGGCCGAAGATGCGGGTGCCGCGCGGTTCGCCATCCGGCTTCAGGATGACCGCGGCGTTCTCGTCAAAACGAATGTAGCTGCCGTCCGGGCGGCGGCGTTCCTTCGTCACCCGCACCACGACCGCCTTGACGACATCGCCTTTGCGGACGTTGCCGCCCGGGATGGCATCCTTGACCGTCGCCACGATGGTGTCCCCGATCGACGCGTAACGCCGGCCGGAGCCGCCCAACACCCGAATGCAGAGGATTTCCTTGGCTCCGGTGTTGTCCGCCACTTTCAGGCGCGTTTCTTGTTGAATCATGGTTCCAAACCCTCCTGGCTACTTGGCCTTCTCGAGAATCTCCACCACGCGCCAGCGCTTTGTGGCGCTGAGCGGGCGGGTCTCCATGATCAACACCAAGTCCCCCACGCCGGCCGTCTCGGCCTCGTCATGGGCTTTGACCTTGGAGACGCGGGTCATGACCTTGCCGTAAAGCGGGTGCTTGACCCGGTCCTCAAGGCGGACCACGACCGTCTTGGTCATCTTGTCGCTGACCACCACCCCGCGCCGCGTCTTGCGGTGCGAGGTCCTGGCCGGAGCTTCGGTCTCACTAGTCACTTCTTCTCAGCCTCCACATTCGAGGTCGGCGCGGTGCGGATGCCCAGCTCGCGTTCGCGCAGAACGGTGTAGATGCGGGCGAGGTCCCTCTTGACGGCCTTGAGGCGGCCATGGGATTCGAGTTGGCCGGTGGCGGACGCGAAACGCAAGTTGAACAGTTCCTCCTTGGCCCGGCCCAGTTCCGCCACGAGGCGTTCGTTGTCGAGCAGGTCCAGCTTGTCCGGCATCAGGTCTTTAGAGCCGACTGCCATGATCATTCACCACCCTCTCGGCGGATAAAACGACACTTCATGGGGAGTTTGTGCATGGCCCGGCTCATAGCCTCCCGGGCCAACGCCTCCGGCACGCCCGCCAGTTCGAAAACCACCCGGCCGGGCTTGATGTTGGCCACCCACCATTCGGGTGAGCCCTTGCCGGAACCCATCCGGGTCTCGGCTGGTTTCTTGGTCAGCGGCCGGTCCGGGAAAACGTTGATCCAGACCTTGCCGCCGCGCTTGACGTGGCGGGTCATGGCGATACGAGCGGCCTCGATCTGACGGTTCGTCAGGTACGCCGCTTCCAGCGCCTGGATCCCGAAGTCGCCAAACGCGATGGTGGTGCCGCCCTTGGCGCGGCCCGACCGCTTCGGGTGGTGCTGCTTGCGGTGCTTGATGCGACGAGGGATGAGCATGACTCAGGCCTCCGTTCCACTCGCGGCGCCCACTGGCGCCTGATCGGCTGACTGACGGGGGGCGCCATCGGAGCGACGGCCACGGGGACGGTCGCCCCGGTCGCCTCTGTCGCCCCGGTCACCGCGCTCACCCCGGCCGCGAGCCGGCCTGGGCGCCGCCGCCTGCTGGCGGGCGAATTCGCGTTCGGTCATGTCGCCCTTGTAGATCCACACCTTCACGCCGATCCGCCCAAAGGTGGTGCGGGCCTCGAAGAAGCCGTAGTCAATGTTGGCGCGCAGAGTGTGCAGCGGCACGCGGCCTTCCCGGTAGAACTCCGACCGGGACATTTCCGCGCCGCCCAAACGGCCCGAGCACTGCACCCTCACGCCTTTGGCGCCAGCGCGCTGCGCGGACTGCAAGCCCTTGCGCATGGCCCGGCGGAACGACACGCGGCTGGCCAGCTGTTCGGCAATGCCCTGTGCCACCAGTTGCGCGTTCAGCTCGGGGTTCTTGACCTCGAGAATGTTCAGCTGAACCTGCTTGCCCGTCAGCTTCTCCAACTCGCCCCGGATCCGGTCCGCCTCGGCACCCCGCCGGCCAATCACAATGCCGGGCCGGGCGGTGTGGATGTCGATCCGGACGCGGTCGCGGCTGCGCTCGATCTCCACTTTGGCCACGCCGGCGCGCTCCAGCCCGGTGGCCATCAGCCGCCGGATCTGGATGTCTTCACGCACATAGTCGCGGTAGCGCTGACCGGCCTTCGTCGAATCGGCGAACCACCGCGAGCGGTGGTCGGTGGTGATCCCCAGGCGGAAACCCAGCGGGTTGACCTTCTGTCCCACTAGCGGGTCCTCCCCTTCTTCAATGCCCTCTGCTTGTTTGGTTGGCTGGACGGCTTATGGCCGGGCAGGTAGCGCGGCTTGAATCCGGTCTCATCGGCCTGCCGGATCACCATGGTGATGTGGCTGGTCCGCTTCAGCACGCGGTCCGCGCGACCTTTGGCCCTGGGCCGGAAACGCTTCATGGTGGGGCCCTCGTCAACGTACGCCTCGGCCACGTAGAGCCTCTCCCGGTTGGTGTCCAAACCGGCCTGGTCGCGTTTGTCGGTCAACGAGTAGATGGCCGACTGAAGCACCTTGCGCACCGGCAGGCTGGCCGCCTGCGGCGCGAACTTGAGCGTGGTGATGGCGTCATTGGCGTCCATCCCGCGCACCAGGTCCACAACCCGGCGCGCCTTCATGGGCGTCACCCTGACGTAGCGGGCGCTGGCTTTGCCTGCGGTCAGGTCGACCACCTGTTTGTGGGCGGCCTTGCGCGCCCGCTTGCGGTCCAGCCTTGAGGATTGGGTGAGTTCCACCACGTCGCCCTCGGACCGCTTGCGGCCGGACTTGTCGGAGTCGGGGCTCATCAGCGGCGCCGTCCCTTCTTGTCGTCTTTCTCGTGGCCGC
This sequence comes from Bifidobacteriaceae bacterium, assembly GCA_031281585.1. Lineage (NCBI taxonomy): Bacteria > Bacillati > Actinomycetota > Actinomycetes > Bifidobacteriales > Bifidobacteriaceae > Bifidobacteriaceae bacterium. The sequence goes on from JAITFE010000143.1 coordinate 17,749, forward strand.
GGAAAGTGCGCGTGGGCGCGAACTCGCCCAGCTTGTGGCCCACCATCGATTCGGTCACGAAGACCGGCACATGCTTGCGGCCGTCGTGGACGGCGAAGGTGTGGCCCAAGAAATCGGGCGTGATCATTGAGCGGCGCGACCAAGTCTTGATCACGGTCTTCAGGCCCTTGGCGTTGTGTTCGTCGACCTTCTTTTGAAGGTGATCGTCAACGAAGGGACCCTTCTTGAGGCTGCGAGGCATCTGTTTCTTATCTCCCTATCGACGCTTCAGATCAACGCTTCTTGCCGGTGCGGCGCCGCCGCACAATCAGCTTGTCGGACGGTTTGCCGGGCTTGCGGGTGCGGCCCTCCGGCTTGCCCCAGGGGCTGACCGGGTGGCGGCCGCCTGACGTCTTGCCCTCGCCGCCGCCGTGCGGGTGGTCAATCGGGTTCATGGCCACGCCGCGCACGTGGGGCCGACGGCCCTTCCAGCGCATCCGGCCGGCCTTGCCCCAGTTGATGTTGGATTGTTCGGCGTTGCCGACCTCTCCCACAGTCGCCCGGCACCGCAGGTCGACGTTCCGGATCTCGCCGGACGGCAGCCGCAACTGGGCGAACTTGCCCTCCTTGGCGACCAACTGGATCGAGGCGCCCGCGCTGCGGGCCAGCTTCGCTCCGCCGCCCGGCCGCAACTCCACCGCGTGGATGACGGTGCCCAGCGGGATGTAGCGCATCGGCAGGTTGTTGCCCGGTTTGATGTCCGCGTCCGGCCCGGCTTCGACCCGGTCGCCTTGGCGCAGACGGTTCGGGGCCAGAATGTAGCGCTTGGCGCCGTCGGCGTAATGCAGCAGCGCGATTCTGGCCGTCCGGTTCGGATCGTATTCGATGTGCGCCACTTTGGCCGGCACGCCGTCCTTGTCGTGGCGGCGGAAGTCGATCAGGCGATACGCCCGCTTGTGTCCGCCGCCCCGGTGGCGCGAGCTGATGTGGCCGGACGAATCCCGCCCGCCCGTCTTAGTCAGCGGCCTGACCAGCGACTTCTCCGGCCGCGAACGGGTGATCTCAGCGAAGTCGGAGACCGACGCGCCGCGTCGGCCCGGTGTGGTCGGTTTGTATTTCCTAATAGCCATGTCGGTCTACCTTCGCTTTCAGGAGATCGGCGCGCCGAAGATGTCGATGGTGCCCTCGCGCAAGGTCACAACCGCCCGCTTGGTCGACTTGCGCCGGCCTTCCCCGTAACGGGTCCGGCGGGTCTTGCCCTGGCGGTTCAGAGTGTTGACCGAGGCGACCTTCACGTCGAAGATCTTCTCGATCGCGATCTTGATCTCGGTCTTGTTGGCCGTGGGCGCCACGATGAACGTGTACTTGCCCTCGTCGATCAGACCGTAGCTCTTCTCCGAGACGACCGGCTTGATGATGATGTCCCTGGGGTTCTTCTGCAGGGCGATCTTGCTCATTCCGCTTCCTCCTTCGCTGGCTCGTCTGGCTGGTCCGCCGGCTCCAGGCCGGACTTCGGGCCGGCCAAGAACTCCGCCAAGGCGTCGGCTGTGAAAACCACATCGTCAGACACCATGACGTCATAGGTGTTGAGCTGGCCGGCGGTCAGCCAGTGCACGTCCGGCAGGTTGCGCACCGACAGCCGTGAGAGCGTGTCTTCGCTGGTGATCACCACCAGCACCCGCCTGCGGTCGGTCAGCTTGGCGAGGACCGCCGCCGCCGCCTTGGTGGACGGCTCATCGCCGTCCACAAAACCCGTCACCACGTGCACGCGGTCATGGCGGGCGCGGTCCGACAACGCCCCGAGCAGCGCCGCCGCCTTCATCTTCTTCGGGGTCCGCTGCGAATAGTCGCGGGGCTGCGGTCCATGGACCACGCCGCCGCCAACGAACTGCGGAGCCCTGGTCGAACCCTGACGGGCCCGGCCGGTTCCCTTCTGCCGGTACGGCTTGCGGCCGCCGCCGGAGACCATGCCACGGGTCTTGGTGGCGTGGGTGCCTTGGCGGGCCGCCGCCCACTGGGCCACCACGACCTGGTGGATCAACGGGACGTTCGTCTGAACGTCGAAGACGGCATCGGGCAAATCTGCTTTGCCGGCCTTCTCGCCGGCGGGGTTCAACACTTTGACGGTCGGCATCTGACTCAGGCTCCCTTCACGGCCGAGCGCACCAGCACAACGCCGCCCCTGGGGCCGGGCACGGCGCCTTTGACCAGGATCAGGCCTTTGTCCGTGTCGACCGCGTGGACCAGCAGGCCCAACGTGGTTTGACGGGCGTTGCCCATTCGGCCGGCCATGCGCATGCCTTTCAGAACACGGGCTGGCGTGGCGCAAGCGCCGATCGAGCCGGGCTTGCGGTGGTTCCGGTGGGAGCCGTGCGAGGCGCCCACGCCCGCGAACCCGTGCCGCTTCATGACGCCGGCGGTGCCTTTGCCCTTCGTGGTGCCGGCCACGTCTACGCGCTGCCCCGCCTCGAACACCTCGGCGGTCAATTCCTGGCCCGGCTTGTAAGAGTCGGAATCAGCCAGCCTGACCTCCGCCAGGTAGCGGCGCGGGTCAACCTTCGCCTTGTCGAAATGGCCCTGCATGGGCTGGGTGACGCGCCTGGCCTTGGCCTCGCCATAGCCCAGTTGGACGGCGCTGTAGCCGTCCACTTCCTCGGTGCGCACCTGCGTCACCACGTTCGTGCCCACCTCGATCACGGTCAGGGGCACCACTCGGCCTTCGGCGTCCCACGCCTGGGTCATGCCGAGCTTGGTGCCCAGCAGCGCCGCCGTGGGGCGTACTTTCTGGGAAACGGTAGTCATCTTGTCGTCAGTCCTCGCCCGTCGCTACAGCTTGATCTCGATGTTCACATCCGCCGGCAGGTCCAGCCGCATCAGGCTGTCAACCGCCTTGGGGGTGGGGTCAATGATGTCAATCAGCCGCTTGTGCGTCCTCATTTCGAAGTGCTCGCGGCTGTCTTTGTACTTGTGGGGGGACCGGATCACGCAGTAGACGTTCTTCTCGGTCGGCAGCGGCACCGGGCCAACCACGGTTGCGCCCGCGCGCGTCACGGTCTCCACAATTTTCCGCGCCGACGAGTCGATGACCTGGTGGTCATACGACTTCAGCCGTATCCGGATCTTCTGTCCAGCCATGGCGTGACCCATCTCCTACGTTTCGTTCCCGATTATGGTTTGACCGCCCCCCGCGCTCGGGCGTGTCGCGCGTTGGGCCCATGGCTCCGCCGCGCATTCGCCTGGATCGAGGGTTTGGTCTCGGCCCCAGCGCCCCCGCAGGGCGGGTTCGCGCAGGCCGACGGCCGCCTGGCCGGTGCCAGGCAACCGGACTATCTTGCCAGATTCCAGCCCGGTTGTGAAATCGGCTCGGCGGTTCGTCCCGCCGCCGCCCGCATCGCCGGTGTGGGGCCGCCGCCGCTCTGCCCGATGCCGTTCGGCCGGCCCGCGAATCGCCTTGCCCTGGCTTTTGTTGCCTTGGCTTTTGTTGCCCTGGCTCTTGACGGGGGCGCCAGCCAACCGGTCCTTGCGCCAAAAGGCGGGCCAACCGTTTCGGTTGACCCGCCTCAGGTCTTGGCGCCAGCCCGGCGCGGCTAGGCCGCCAGCGGCGAATACTCTCTGGGCACCCGCTCGCGCAGTTCCTTGTGCCTCTCGCCGCCTTGGTGCGTCGCCAGCATGCCCGGCCCAATGTGGCCCGGCGTCAGCTCCGTCACCAGCAGCGTGCAGACGAAGCCTTCCTCGACTTCTTCCACGCGTTCGCCGTTGATGACGATGGCTTCGATCTTCCCGTGCCGCCTGGCGTGCAGGCCATGTATGTCAATCGCCTGGCCGGCGCCGATTCTTCCTAACTCGACCAATCCCGAGATCGCCGTCCCCTTGTCCTCAAACAAGAAGACCTGTTCGATCTCGAACTGGAATTCTGAGGGCTGTGTCTCTTCCACTATTCGCTCCTCTCTGAGCCTGACAGGATATGTCTCAATCCTAGCTGGCTCTCCCGGCCCCCGATGGACCGAAGGTTGTGTTCCGTCAGGAACGACGGTAGTACCCGTGCCTGGGAATCGACTGGACCCGGCCCGGCCTGTCCGCGCGGCGTTCAGGCCAGGCCCATGACCAGGTTGACCGCGGCGGCGAGGATGACCGTGCCGAACAGATAGGACAGCAGCGCGTGGCGCAGAATGTCGCGGCGGATGGGCTGGCTCGTGATGCCCGTGTCGGAGACTTGGTAGGCCATGCCCACGGTGAAGGCCACATAGGCGAAGTCGAGGTAGGACGGCAGTTGGTTGGAGTTGAAGTCAATCCCGCACCCATGGCGGTGATACAGGCGGGCATAACGCAGGGTGTAGAGGGTGTGGATGACCGCCCAGCTCAGCGCCACCGACACAAGGCCGCCAATGGCGTGCGCCACTTGCGCGCCGGCCGAGGCACGCGAGCCCGCCAGCACGTAGACCACGTCCGCGAGCGACACCAGCGCCGCGACCACCAGCATCAAGTCCATGGTCCGGCGGCCCGGGTCGTCTTCGGTGGCGTGCGCGGCGGTTTGACGTCCGTCAAGCCGCATGATGCTTCCCCAGACGCCGGCCAAATAGGCCACCGACACCGTTCCCCAGGCACCGATCAGCGCGTAGGCCCAAGTCGTCAAGAACCCAAGGCCCACTCCGGCCAGCGCCCCAACCGAGACCAACACCGCCGCCGACCGCTCGGCCCTGTGAACGCGCCGCCGGCCCGGACGTCCCGGATACGGCCCCGCTGATGGATGCGGGTAGCGGTTGGGCGGGTGCGGGGGCCGGTGGCGCCGCCACGAACCCGTTGCCCCCGTGGAACCGCTCGAGCCCACGGCACCCGCTCCGGCCTGGGCAGGCCCGAAGCTCTGATGAGACGATTGATCGCCCTGTCCGGCACGGCCGGCCCGGCCACCGCCACCGGCGCGTCTGCCCTGGCAGTCCCGGCGGCGCCCGGGGGCGCCGCCCGTCCGGTACACGCAGCCCCACGGATAATCAGACGCCATCCGATCACCCGAAGCCCCAGCCATGGCACCAGTTTCCGCGCCTTCGGAGCACGGCGACCTATGGTGTAGATCACATCTCGCCAGTTGAGAACCGCCAGTTGCGGCGGTTCACGGGCACGTGTTCCAAGCCGCCCGAGGGGAACCGGGTCGCCGGGCGTCGCCGCGCGATGTGTGTCCCCATCTTTCGAAGAAATCACCGTCCCCGATTTGATGGAGGGGACACAAGAAGAAGGGCCGGGCGGGTTTTCACCTGCCCGGCCCTTTTCGGCCGGAGCGCGCGTCGCCGCGCGTTCGGAGCCTGACTACTTGATGATCTTGGTCACCCGGCCGGAGCCGACCGTGCGGCCGCCCTCGCGGATGGCGAAGCCCAGGCCCTCTTCCATGGCGATGGGCTGGATCAGTTCGACCGTCATCTCGGTGTTGTCGCCGGGCATGACCATCTCGGTGCCCTCCGGCAGCGTGATGACGCCGGTGACGTCCGTGGTGCGGAAGTAGAACTGGGGCCGGTAGTTCGAGTAGAACGGGTTGTGGCGCCCGCCCTCGTCCTTGTTGAGGACGTAAACCTGGGCCTCGAACTGGGTGTGCGGCGTGATGGTGCCGGGCTTGGCCACAACCTGGCCGCGCTCGACCTCTTCACGCTTGATGCCGCGGAGCAGCAGGCCGCAGTTCTCGCCCGCCCAGGCCTCGTCCATCGACTTGTGGAACATCTCGATGCCGGTGACGATGGTCTTCTGCGTGGGACGCAAGCCCAAGATCTCCACCTCGGAGTTGATCGGCAGCTTGCCGCGGTCGACCTTGCCGGTCACCACGGTGCCGCGGCCGGTAATGGTGAAGACGTCCTCGATCGGCATCAAGAACGGCTTGTCCATGTCGCGGATCGGGTCCGGGATGTAGTCGTCGACCGCGTCCATCAGCTCCTTGACCTTGGCGGACCACTCAGGGTCGCCTTCCAGGGCCTTCAGCGCCGAGACGCGCACCACAGGCGCGTCGTCGCCGTCGAAGCCCTGCGAGCTGAGCAGTTCGCGGACCTCCAGTTCGACCAGCTCGAGGATTTCCTCATCCTCGACCATGTCGGACTTGTTCAGGGCCACCAGCAGCGACGGCACGCCAACCTGGCGGGCCAGCAGCACGTGCTCGCGCGTCTGGGCCATGGGGCCGTCGTCCGCGCCCACAACCAGGATGGCGCCATCCATCTGGGCGGCGCCGGTGATCATGTTCTTGATGTAGTCGGCGTGACCCGGCGCGTCAACGTGAGCATAGTGACGCTTCGCGGTCTCGTATTCGACGTGCGCGATGTTGATCGTGATGCCGCGCTGCTTCTCTTCCGGCGCCTTGTCGATCTCATCGAACGGGGTGAACGGATTCAGATCCGGGAATTCGTCGTGAAGCACCCGGGTGATCGCCGCGGTCAAGGTGGTCTTGCCGTGGTCGACGTGTCCGATGGTGCCAATGTTCACGTGCGGCTTAGTCCGCTCGAACTTAGCCTTAGCCACTAGGTCCCTCCTAAGGACTTGGGTAGTTGTACCTGACGGGGCCTCTCTGGGCCGGGCTTGTGGCCCGGCCGATCCGAGAGGGCGACGTGTGGGTCTTCTACGGGTCGTTTCCTATCTATTGTGTACTACTCTCATAACCCCTTAGGACTTCACTCGCCCCGGGTCTTCTTGATGATCTCCTCAGCAACGCTTCGGGGAACTTCAGCATAGCTATCGAACTGCATCGTGTAGACCGCGCGCCCCTGGGTCTTGGAGCGCAAGTCGCCGACATAGCCGAACATTGTGGACAGCGGCACGTGGGCACGCACCACCTTAACGCCGGAGGCGTCCTCCATCAATTGGATCTGGCCGCGCCGGGAGTTCAGGTCGCCAATGACTTCGCCCATGTATTTCTCTGGGGTCCGCACTTCGACGTCCATGATCGGTTCCAGCAGGGCCGGGTCGGCTTTCCTGGCGCCCTCGCGGAACACCATTGAGCCGGCAATCTTGAAGGCCATCTCCGATGAGTCCACTTCATGATACTGGCCGTCGAGCAGTGTCGCTTTGACGCCCACCACGGGATAGCCGGCCAACGGGCCGGAACTCATCGCGTCGAGGATGCCCGCCTCCACCGAGGGGATGTACTCCCGCGGCACGCGGCCGCCCACAACCTTGTTCTCAAACTCGAAGGTCGCCTCGCCGTCCAACGGCAGCGGCTCGAAGGCCACCTGAACCTTGGCGTACTGCCCGGAGCCGCCGGTCTGCTTCTTGTGGGTGTAGTCGACCTTGTCGACCCTGCGCCGAATGGTCTCGCGGTAGGCGACCTCCGGCTTGCCAATGTTGGCTTCGACCTTGAATTCGCGCCGCATCCGGTCCACCAGCACGTCGAGGTGCAGTTCGCCCATGCCCGCGATGATCGTCTGGCCGGTGTCCGGGTTCAAAGACACCCGGAAAGTCGGGTCCTCTTCGGCCAGCTTCTGGATCGCGGTGGACAGCTTCTCCTGGTCGCTCTTCGAATTCGGCTCGATCGCGACCTGGATCACCGGCTCCGGGAAGGTCATGGACTCCAGGATGATCGGGTGGGTCTGGTCGCACAGGGTGTCGCCGGTCGTGGTGTCCTTCAGGCCGATCACCGCGTAGATGTGTCCGGCGGTGATGTCCGGCACCGGGTTTTCCTTGTTGGAGTGCATCTGGAACAACTTGCCGACACGTTCCCGGCGGCCCTTCGTGGAGTTCAGCACCTGGGCGCCGGTGACCACGTGCCCGGAATAGACCCGGACATAGGTGAGCTTGCCGTAGAACGGATGGGCCACCACCTTGAACGCCAACGCGGCGAACGGCTCCTTGGCCGACGGCTCGCGCACCATCTGGACCGCCTGGTCCTTCGGGTCGAAGCCGATCATGGGCGGCACTTCCAGCGGAGAGGGCAAGAACTCAATGACCGCGTCCAGCATGGGCTGGACGCCCTTGTTCTTGAACGCCGAGCCGCAGAAGACCGGGAAAATGTCGCCCGCCACGGTCATCTTGCGAATGCCCTGACGCAATTCCGCGACCGAGAGCTCGCCGGTCTCCAAGTACTTCTCCAACAGTTCGTCGGAAGCTTCCGCCACAACCTCGACCAGCTTCGCCCGGTACTCGTTGGCCTGGTCCACCAGGTCGGCGGGAATCGCCTCGACTTTGTAGTCCTCGCCCTTTTGGACTTCGCCCTCCCAGGTCAGCGCCCGCAGTTCGAGCAGGTCGACAACGCCCCGGAACGTCGACTCGGCGCCAATCGGCAGTTGCATGACGAGCGGCTTGGCGCCCAACCGGTCCACAATGGTGTTCACGGTGTAGAAGAAGTCCGCGCCGATCTTGTCCATCTTGTTGACGAAGCAGATGCGCGGCACGTTGTATTTGTCGGCCTGCCGCCAGACGGTCTCCGACTGGGGCTCCACGCCCTCCTTGCCGTCGAACACCGCCACGGCCCCGTCCAGGACGCGCAGCGAGCGCTCCACCTCCACGGTGAAGTCGACGTGCCCGGGCGTGTCGATGATGTTGATCTGGTGGTCCTTCCAGAAACACGTGGTCGCGGCCGAGGTGATCGTGATGCCGCGTTCCTGCTCCTGCTCCATCCAGTCCATGGTGGACGCGCCGTCGTGGGTTTCGCCGATCTTGTAGTTGATGCCGGTGTAGAACAAGATCCGCTCAGTCACGGTGGTCTTGCCAGCATCGATGTGTGCCATGATGCCGATGTTGCGGACCTGCTTGAGGTCGGTCAGCACGTCGAGTGCCACGGGTTTTCCTTATCTCTCTTGCTATTCACTTCGTCTACTCCCTCTTCCCGGCAAGCGCAAGCCGCCGATGCCGTCTGGCCAACTCCCAGCCCCGCAGCCGGTCTTTGGGGGCTCCCCTGCCCGAACCCCCCTGACGCGAGCCGACGCCGGGAGCAGCCACACGGCATCGGGCAACGTTTGGCGCCCCAGGCGCCGCCGCTACCAGCGGTAGTGCGCGAACGCCCGGTTGGCCTCGGCCATCTTGTGGGTGTCCTCGCGACGCTTGACGGCCGCGCCCAAACCATTGGAGGCGTCGAGGATCTCGTTCATCAGCCTGAGCGTCATGGTCTTCTCCCGCCGCGCCCGCGAGTAGCCGACCAGCCAGCGCAGCGCCAACGTGGTGGCGCGGGCGGGCTTGACCTCGACCGGCACCTGGTAGGTCGCGCCGCCAACCCGGCGCGACTTGACTTCCAACGACGGACGGATGTTGTCCAATGCCCGCTTCAGCAGCGTGACCGCGTCCGCGTCGGTCTTCTCGGCGGCGCCGCTCAGCGCGCCGTAGACAATGGACTGCGCGATGGTCTTCTTGCCGTCCAGCAACACCTTGTTGACCAGTTGGGTCACCAGCGGGCTGTCGTAGACGGGGTCTTGGACCAACGGGCGCCTGGGCGCCGGTCCCTTGCGCGGCATTAGCTCTTCTCCTTCTTCGCCCCGTAGCGCGAGCGCGCCTGCTGGCGTCCGCGCACCCCCTGGGTGTCCAACGCCCCGCGCACAATCTTGTACCGCACGCCGGGCAGATCCCGGACGCGGCCGCCGCGGACCAACACGATCGAGTGCTCCTGCAGGTTGTGGCCCACTCCCGGAATGTAAGCGGTCACCTCGACGCCGTTCGACAGCCGCACGCGCGCCACCTTGCGCAGCGCCGAGTTCGGCTTCTTCGGGGTCGTGGTGTACACGCGCGTGCAAACGCCACGCCTTTGGGGGGACCCCTTCAGGGCCGGGGTCTTGGTCTTCCCCGCCTTGGCGGTCCGGCCTTTACGGACCAACTGCTGGATAGTGGGCACTAGGACTCCATCTAGGTTTTACTCGGAAGTGGTTGGAGGGCGCGTCAGCATGACACTATGAGCCCGCGAGGCGGACACACGGAGGATTAGGGTACATCGCGGGGCGTGCCAGCGTCAAAATGACTTGTCGCCGGCCCGCCCGCCGGGCAAACCCTCGGCTTTGGTCAGCGGCGCGCAAACGCCTCGGCGAGCGGGCCGGATCGGCGCGATCCATACAGGGCCGGGCCGGTCGGATCCGTCGGGATGGCCAGCAGGTGCCGGGCGGCCTGGGAGATCTGGTCGATCGGCGATTGAACGGCCGACCGGTCGAAGGGACGGGCCTCGGCCGCGCACTGGGCGGCCAGCGCCCGGAAGGACGCCAACTCCTCGTGACCACGCGACAGCCTGAGGTCGATCGGCCCGACAAACGGGCCAAGCGTGCGCGACATGCCGTAACGGGGCACTTGGATGCGCCACGCCGCCAGCAGCTTTTGGAACTGCCCGAACTCGACCGAGCAGGCGTCCACCTCCCCCGCAACCTGCCGCAGCGCCGACGCGGCCATTCCCAGGCGGCCGGCCAGGGCGTCCACGCCGTCCGACAGGGCCTGGCAGAGCAGCGGCACGTAGCTGAGGCCGTCCGGCGGGGCCAAGCCGTCCAGCACCTCGATGGCGAAGTTGATCACCATGTCGTCATGCAGATGGGCCAAGGCGATCAGGAACCGCAGTTCCATCACTTTGCCCCGCACTTCGCCGAGCCGGGCGGTCAGCGGCCTGATCGCGCGGTCCACACCGCCGCCCAGGCAGTCCATGGCGCGCGCGGTCGAGGCCAGAATTGGCGCATGGGCTTCGACTTGCGCGGAGGCGTTCGAAGCCACCGTCGTCACCCCGGCCAAGTCCGCCAGCGTGCCGGAGAGCTCCCCGGCCACGGAGCCGAGCGCCTCGGCCAGGCTCTGGAGCGAGTCAAGGCGCCCCAGGATCTCTCCCAGGCGGTCGCGCAGGAACAAGGCCGCCCGCAAGATGTCCGCCACCTCGCCCGTGGCGTCCGGCCTGGCCAGGCGCTCATGCGACGCCGCCACCCGGGCCGTCGACTCGGCCGGCAGCGCCGCGAACATGAAGTCGTCGTAGGAGGCGAAGCCGGCTTTGGCCAGGAGCCTTGAAAGGTGGCCGAGGCCCACCGCCGCGCTTTCAGCCCGGCTTTGGCCCGCCCGCCGGGCCGCGTCCTCCAGCGCCGCGGAGGCCTCATACAGGTCCGATGCCGTCTGCCACAGTTTGTCCGCGCATGGGGTGGCGCGCACGGACAGGAAGCCGTCGCCCAGGGGCGTGATGGTGGCAAACACCCAGTACGTGTACCCGTCTTTCGCCAAGTTGCGCACATAGGCCGCGAACGGCCGACGCGCCAGGATTGTGTCCCACATCAGCCGGAAGGCGCCGCCCGGCATGCCCGGGTGGCGGATCAGGTTGTGGGGCGCTCCCATCAATTCGCCTTGGTCGAAAGCCGACAGGCGCTGGAAGACGCTGTTGGCGCCTGTGATGACGCCCTTGCGGTCCGTCGTTGAGAAGAACAGGTCGTCAATCCCGACCACCCTGAAACGTCCGTTGGGTCGCTCCCGCCGGTCCATGTCGCCCCCTTTGAAATCGCATTCGCTTTGCTCAGGCGAAGCCCTGGTCAGGGTGCGAGCTGTCTTCGCAGGGGCTGGGCGCGCGCCTTTCGACACGATGCGCACAGCCGCTGCGGCCACCGACACGGTCCCCCGACGTCAGTAATTCTACCCGCCAAAGCCGGGGACGGTGCCACAGAAAACGGAGACGGCGCCTATTTTCCCGTGGCGGGAAATAGGCGCCGTCCCCGTTTTCTGTCGGGTTACTCCTGGTAGGCGTCGAAGCCGAAGGCGTCCAAGTCGTCGATGATGACCGATTCGGCGCCGAGCGGCGGGTAGTCGATCTCCTCGTAGCCGTAGGCCGGATAGAGTTCGGCCTTGGCCTCCTCGGTCGGCTCGACCACCACCCGGCGGTACCGGGGCAGGCCCGTTCCGGCCGGGATCAGCTTGCCGATGATGACGTTCTCCTTCAGGCCCAACAGCGGGTCGACCTTGCCGGAGATGGCCGCCTCGGTCAGCACGCGGGTGGTCTCCTGGAAGGAGGCGGCAGACAGCCACGAGTCCGTCGCCAGCGAGGCCTTGGTGATCCCCATCAGCTCGGGGCGCCCTTGGGCGCCGCGCCCGCCTTCGGCCAGGATGCGGCGGTTCTCGTCCTCGAACCGGTCACGGGTGACCAGTTCGCCCGGCAGCAGCGTGGTGTCGTTCGGCTCCAACACGGTGACGCGCCGCAGCATCTGGCGCACGATCACCTCTATGTGCTTGTCGTGGATGTCCACGCCCTGCGAGCGGTAAACGCTCTGGACCTCTTGGACCAGGTGCTCCTGCGCCCGCCGGGCGCCCTGGACGCGCAGCACCTTCTTCGGGTCGACGGCGCCAACGGTCAGCGGAGCGCCGACCTCAACCTGGCCGCCGTCCTCGACTTTCAACCGCTGCCGCTTCGAGACCAGGTATTCCCGCTCCTCGGAGCCGTCGTCCGGAATGATGACGATCCGGCGCAACCGGTCCGAATCGTCGATCTTGACCCGGCCCGACAGTTCGGCGATGGGCGCCTCGCCCTTCGGCGTGCGCGCCTCGAACAACTCCAGGTCGCGGGGCAGACCCTGGGTGATGTCATCGGCCGCCGCCACACCGCCGGTGTGGAACGTCCGCATGGTCAACTGGGTGCCCGGCTCGCCAATCGACTGCGCCGCGATGATCCCGACCGCCTCGCCGATGTCCACCAGCTTGCCGGTCGCGAGGGACCGCCCGTAGCACATGGCGCAGGTGCCGACCCGCGACTCGCAAGTCAGGACCGAGCGGACCTTCACCTCCCGCACGCCAGCCTCGATCAGCCGGTCGATCAACACGTCCCCGGCGTCCGTCCCGGCCAGGCCGAGCACATTGCCGTCCGCGTCTTCCACGTTGGTGGCCAACGTCCGGGCGAAGACCGAGGTCTCCACCTTGACATGGCGGCGCAGCGAGCCGTCCGGCGCCTCCTCGGCGATCGGCAGGTTCAGGCCGCGTTCGGTGCCGCAGTCCTCCTCGCGCACAATCACGTCCTGGGAAACGTCCACCAGCCGCCTGGTCAGGTAGCCCGAGTCGGCCGTCCTAAGCGCCGTGTCCGCCAAGCCCTTGCGGGCGCCGTGGGTGGCGATGAAGTATTCGACCACCGACAAACCCTCGCGGTAGTTCGACTTGATCGGCCGGGGGATGATCTCGCCCTTCGGGTCCGCCACCAAGCCGCGCATGCCGGCGATCTGCCGCACCTGCATCCAGTTGCCGCGCGCGCCCGAGGAGACCATGCGGTAGACCGTGTTGCGCTCCGGGAAGTTCTCCCGCATCGCCTTGTCGACCTCGTCAGTCGCCTTGGTCCAGATCTCGATCAACTCGTGGCGGCGTTCCTCGTCCGTGATTAGGCCCTCGTCGTACTGGTCCTGCACCGCCTCGGCTTTCAGCTCGTAGCGGTTGAGGATCTCCGGCTTCGAGGAGGGCGCCACCACGTCGGAGAAGGAGATGGTGATGCCAGACCGGGTGGCCCAGCGGAAGCCGGCCTCCTTCAGCGCGTCCAAGGATGCCGCCACCTCGACTTTGGGGTACTTCTCGGCCAAGTCGTTGACGATCGCGGACAGGTGTTTCTTGTCCACCATCTCGTTCACGTACGGGTAGTCGATCGGCAGGGCGTCGTTGAACAACGTCCGCCCCAGGGTTGTCTCCACGTCAACCGGCTGGCCCTCAAGGTAGCCGTCCGGCACGGCGATCCCCTCCGGGAGCACCAAGTCGTCCATCCGGATGGTGACCTTCGCGCCCAAAGCCAACTCGCCGGCATCGTACGCCATGATCGCCTCGGCCGGCGAGGAGAACCGACGGCCCTCCCCATTGGCGCCGGGCAGCTCCGTCGTCAGGTGGTTGATGCCGATGATCATGTCCTGGGTCGGAATGGTCACCGGACGCCCGTCCGAAGGCTTCAGGATGTTGTTCGAGGACAGCATCAAGATCCGGGCCTCCGCCTGCGCCTCCGCCGAGAGCGGCAGGTGCACGGCCATCTGGTCGCCGTCGAAGTCCGCGTTGAACGCGCCGCAGACCAGCGGGTGCAGGTGGATGGCCTTGCCCTCCATCAACTGCGGCTCGAAAGCCTGGATGCCCAGGCGGTGCAGGGTCGGGGCGCGGTTCAGCAGCACCGGGTGTTCGGTGATGACCTCTTCCAACACGTCCCAGACCACCGCGTCCTGGCGTTCCACCATGCGCTTGGCGTTCTTGATGTTCTGCGAGTGGTTGAGCTCCACCAGCCGCTTCATGACGAACGGCTTGAACAGCTCCAACGCCATGGTCTTGGGCAACCCGCACTGATGCAGCTTCAGAGTCGGGCCGACCACGATGACCGAACGGCCGGAGTAGTCGACCCGCTTGCCCAGCAGGTTCTGGCGGAAACGGCCCTGCTTGCCCTTCAGCATGTCGCTGATGGACTTCAACGCCCGGTTGCCGGGGCCCGTCACCGGGCGGCCGCGGCGGCCGTTGTCGAACAGCGAGTCGACGGCCTCTTGAAGCATCCGCTTCTCGTTGTTGACAATGATCTCCGGCGCGCCCAGGTCCAACAGCCGCTTCAGGCGGTTGTTCCGGTTGATGACGCGGCGGTACAAGTCGTTCAGGTCGGAGGTGGCGAAACGGCCGCCGTCCAACTGCACCATGGGCCGCAGGTCCGGCGGGATGACCGGAATGCAGTCCAGAACCATCGCGTCAGGCTGGTTGTCGGTCTGCAGGAAGGCGTTGACCACCCGCAGCCGCTTCAGGGCGCGCGTCTTGCGCTGCCCCTTGCCGTTCTTGATGACCTCCCGCAGCGACTCCGACTCGGCCTCCAAGTCAAAGGTCTGCAGCCGGCGCTGAATCGCCTCCGCGCCCATGGAGCCCTTGAAATACGAGCCGAACCGGTCCTGCATGGAGCGATACAGCAACTCGTCGCCTTCCAGATCCGCCACCTTGAGGCCTTGGAACCGGTCCCAGACCCGCTCGATCCGCTCCAGGTCCTTTTCGGCCCGGCGGCGGATGGCGGCCATCTCCCGTTCGGCGGAGTCCCGCAGACGGCGCTTGGCGTCATTCTTGGCGCCCGCCGCCTCCAAGGCGGCCAGGTCGGCTTCGAGCCGCTGCGCCCGCGCCTCGATCTCCACGTCACGGTCGGTGGCGA
This sequence comes from Bifidobacteriaceae bacterium, assembly GCA_031281585.1. Taxonomy (NCBI): domain Bacteria; kingdom Bacillati; phylum Actinomycetota; class Actinomycetes; order Bifidobacteriales; family Bifidobacteriaceae; species Bifidobacteriaceae bacterium. The sequence goes on from JAITFE010000143.1 coordinate 32,750, forward strand.
TCCTCTTCTTGTCCAGTTCGATCTCGTTGCGCAGCGAATCCAGGTCGGCGCGCCGGCCTTCATCGTCCACATCCGTGATCATGTAGGCGGCGAAGTAGATGACCTTTTCCAGGTCCTTCGGCGCCAAGTCGAGGAGGTAGCCAAGGCGCGAGGGCACGCCCTTGAAGTACCAGATGTGGGTCACCGGGGCCGCCAACTCGATGTGGCCCATCCTCTCGCGGCGCACCTTCGACCGGGTCACCTCCACGCCGCAGCGCTCGCAAATGATCCCTTTGAAACGGACGCGCTTGTACTTGCCGCAAGAGCACTCCCAGTCCCGGGTCGGCCCGAAAATCTTCTCGCAGAAGAGGCCTTCCTTCTCCGGCTTGAGGGTGCGGTAGTTGATCGTCTCAGGCTTCTTGACCTCGCCATGCGACCAACTGCGGATGTCGTCGGCCGTGGCCAAGCCAATCTTGATTGCATCGAAGATGTTCACGTCGAGCAAGTCAGTCCCTGCTTCCTTATGTACTAGCTGTACTGGCTGAAAAAGTTCTGGTCAGATCTCGTCGATCGAGGAGGCGTCCGGCCGGCGGGCCAGGTCAATGCCCAGCTCCTCCGCCGCCCGGTAGACCTCGTCATCCGAGTCCCGCATCTCGATGGTGGTGCCGTCCGCGGACATGACGTCCACGTTCAGGCAGAGCGACTTCATCTCTTGCATCAACACCCGGAAGGACTCCGGAATGCCCGGTTCGTGGACATTCTCGCCCTTGACGATCGCCTCGTAGACCTTGACGCGACCCACCACGTCGTCAGACTTGATGGTCAGCAACTCCTGCAAGGCGTAGGCGGCGCCGTACGCCTCCAACGCCCACACCTCCATCTCGCCGAACCGCTGCCCGCCGAACTGGGCTTTGCCGCCCAACGGCTGCTGGGTGATCATTGAGTAAGGGCCGGTCGACCGGGCGTGGATCTTGTCGTCCACCAAGTGGTGCAGCTTCAAGATGTACATCTCGCCGACCGCCACCGGCTCTGGGAACGGCTCGCCGGAGCGGCCGTCGAACAAAGTCGCCTTGCCATTCTGGTCCACCAGACGCTGGCCGTCGCGGTTGGGCGTGGTGCAGCCAAGCAACCCCGTCAACTCATCCTCCTGCACGCCATCGAACACCGGCGTGGCGATCGGCTGGCCGGGGTGGCCCTCCATCATCTTCTCGGTGAACCGCTTGGCCCATTCGGCGCTCGCGTCGTCGATCTTCCAACCCTGCGACGCGATCCAACCCATGTGCAGTTCCAGGACCTGGCCCACATTCATGCGGCCGGGCACGCCCAGAGGGTTCAAGATGACGTCAACCGGGGTGCCGTCCGCGAGGAACGGCATGTCCTCCACCGGGAGGATCTTCGAGATGACGCCCTTGTTGCCGTGGCGGCCCGCCAGCTTGTCGCCGTCGGTGATCTTGCGGCGTTGGGCAATGTGGACCCGGACAACCTGGTTGACCCCGGGGGCCAACTCGTCGCCATCGTCCCTTGAAAACTCCCTGACGCCGATCACCGTGCCGGATTCGCCGTGCGGCACCTTCAGCGACGTGTCCCGCACCTCGCGGGCCTTCTCGCCGAAGATCGCCCGCAGCAGGCGCTCCTCCGGGGTCAACTCGGTTTCGCCCTTCGGCGTCACCTTGCCCACCAGCACGTCGCCGGCCTGGACTTCCGCGCCGATCCGGATGATCCCGCGTTCGTCCAAGTCCGCCAACGACTCCTCGGAGGCGTTGGGGATGTCGCGGGTGATCTCCTCCGGCCCCAGCTTGGTGTCCCGTGCGTCCACCTCATGCTCCTCGATGTGGATCGAGGAGAGCACGTCATCTTGGACCAGGCGCTTCGACAGGATGATCGCGTCCTCGTAGTTGTGGCCCTCCCAGCTCATGAAGGCCACCTTGAGGTTGCGTCCCAACGCCAACTCGCCCAAGTCGGTGGCGGGGCCGTCCGCCAGCACCTGGCCGGCCTTGATCTGATCGCCTTCCTCCACCACGACGCGCTGGTTGTAGCTGGTGCCCTGGTTGGACCGCTGGAACTTGGCCACCCGGTAGACCCGGTCGGTGCCGTCGTTGTTGGACACCACAACCGAGTCCGCAGAGACCTCCTGGACCACGCCATCCTTTTCGGCGATGATCACGTCCCCCGCGTCGATCGCGGCCCGCAGCTCCATGCCGGTGCCCACCAGCGGCGCCTCCGACCGCAACAGCGGCACCGCCTGGCGCTGCATGTTGGCGCCCATCAACGCGCGGTTCGCGTCATCGTGTTCCAAGAACGGGATCATGGCGGTGGCCACGGACACCATCTGCCTGGGCGAGACGTCCATGTAGGCGATCTCGTCCGGGTGGATGAACTCGACCTCGCCGCCCCTGGTTCGCGCCAGAACCCGGTCCTCGGCGAACGATCCGTCCGGGCCCAGAGGCGCGTTGGCCTGCGCGATCACGTAACGGTCCTCGTCATCGGCCGTCAAATAGCGGACCTCGTCGGTGACGCGCCCATCCGTCACAACCCGATACGGCGTCTCAATGAAACCGTACGGGTTGATCCGCCCATAGGTGGCCAACGAGCCGATCAGACCGATGTTCGGGCCTTCAGGCGTCTCGATTGGGCACATGCGGCCGTAGTGGGACGGGTGAACGTCCCGGACCTCCATGCCCGCCCGGTCGCGGCTGAGGCCGCCGGGGCCAAGCGCGGACAGCCGCCGCTTGTGGGTCAGCCCGGCCAGCGGGTTGTTCTGATCCATGAACTGCGACAGCTGCGACGTGCCGAAGAACTCCTTGATCGAAGCGACGACCGGCCGGATGTTGATCAGCGTCTGCGGTGTGATCGCCTCCACATCCTGGGTGGTCATGCGCTCGCGCACCACCCGTTCCATCCTGGACAGGCCCGTCCGGACCTGGTTCTGGATCAACTCCCCCACCGCGCGGATGCGGCGGTTGCCGAAGTGGTCAATGTCGTCCGTCTCAATCCGGATCGTGGTCGCGCCGGTGTCCAATTCCTTGGCCCCGGCGTGCAACGCCGCCAGATACTTGATCGTGGCGATGATGTCTTCCACCCGCAAGGTCGAAGACCGGGTGTCGGTCGGCAACCCCAGCTTGCGGTTGACCTTGTAACGCCCGACCTTCGCCAAGTCGTAACGCTTGGAGTTGAGGTAGAACGTGTCCAGCAGGTTGCGGCCCGCCTCCGCCGTGGGCGGCTCGCCCGGGCGGATCTTGCGGTAGATGTCGACCAGCGCGTCCTCTTGCGTTTCCACATGATCGCGCTCAAGCGTCTCCAAGACCGTGGGGAAGTCGCGGAACTGAGCCCTGATCTCCTCTTCGGTCACGCCGAGGGCCTTCAGGAAGACCGTCACCGACTGCTTGCGCTTGCGGTCGATCCGAACGCCCACGGTGTCCCGCTTGTCGATCTCAAACTCCAGCCAAGCGCCCCGCGAGGGGATGATCTTGGCGGAGTAGATGTCCTTGTCGGAGGACTTGTCCTGGCCCCTCTCGAAGTACACCCCAGGCGAGCGGACCAGTTGCGAGACAACCACCCGCTCCGTGCCGTTGATGATGAAGGTGCCGCGGTCCGTCATGAGCGGGAAATCGCCCATGAAGACCGTCTGCGACTTGATCTCGCCGGTGTTGTAGTTCTGGAACTCCGCCGTCACGAACAACGGCGCGGCGTAGGTGAAGTCCTTCTCCTTGCATTGCTCGGCCGTCCACTTGGGCGGCTCGAAGCGGCTCTCCTTGAAGTTCAGCGCCATGGTCTCGTTGAAGTCCTCGATGGGGCTGATCTCCGTGAAGATCTCTTCCAAACCAGCCACCTCGGGCACTCCGCCGACGCCTTCGGCTTGAGCCGCCGCCAGCCGGGCACGCCAGTGCTCGTTGCCGATCAGCCAGTCGAAGGAGTCCCGCTGGAGACCCAAGAGATCTGGTACTTCTAATGGTTCGTGGATCTTGGCGAATGAAATCCTTCCCGATCCACCTAGGGGTGCGTTAGCGTCTACTGTTGAACGTGGGATGCGCGAGGCAGCCAAGGTCCCTCCCGGAGTCAAAAAAGCACGCGGCGCAGCGCTGGGTCTCAAACGTTAAATGGGCATGAGGCACAGAACGGCGCAAGGAGCTAGCTTACACCGCAACCCAAGGCTTGTCCAGCGCCGTTTCCCGCAGCAAGCCTTGAGCATTGTGCCGACAGCGATCACTTCCGCGGGCGTGGCTGACCGGTTGCCCGATGCCGCCCGGTCACCTTGGCCATGCTTGGACCAGCTACAGCGCGGCACCCGTTGTGAGCTGGAAGATCGGCAAATACAGCGCGATCAAGATGCTGCCGACGATCGCACCCACAACCGCGATCAGGACCGGCTCAATGATTGAGGTGATCGAGGCCGTGGCGGCCGTGACCTCTTCGTCGTAGAACTCGGCCACCTTGTCGAGCATCTGGTCCAGAGCGCCAGCCTCCTCGCCAACCGCGACCATGTGGGCGATCATGGCCCCGAAGACCGGTTCGGTGGCGATCGCCTTCCCGAGCCCGATCCCGTTCATGACCTGAACCTTGACCCGCTCCACCGCTTCGGTCACCACGACGTTGCCGGCGGTCTCCCCGACGATTTCCAACGTCTGGACGATCGGCACGCCGACAGCGCTCATGGTGGCGATGGACCGCGACAGCCGGGCAAGGGCAACTTTCAGCAGCAAGCCGCCAACGATCGGAGTCTTCAGTTTGATCGGGTCGAGCTTCATCCGAACCGACAGGTCGTTCTTGTGTCGGTTCCACCACCAGACAAAGAAGATGATTCCAGCCAGCAGCGGGATGCCCGCGATCTTCAAGAACTCCGAGAGCTTGACCAGGATCAGGGTCGGCAGCGGCAACTCCTTGCCCACGCCCTCAAAAATCCCCTGGAAGACGGGCACGATGAACAACAACATGATCACCACGATGATCGCGGCGAAGACCAGCACCACTGCCGGATAGACCATTGCCGAAGTGACCGCCCTGCGCAGCCGCAATTCGGACTCCATCTGCTCCGCCACCGACAGCAACACGGTGTCGAGGAAGCCGCCGGCCTCGCCGGCCTTGATCATGGCAATTGTCACAGGCGAGAACACCCGCGGGTGCTTGGCCATGGCCTCGCCGAGCGACGAGCCGGTCTCCACGTCGCCGGCGACTTCGCGCAGCACCGCGGTCAACGCCGGAGACCCCGCCTGCTCAATGATGGCGTTTAGGGAGTTGAACAGCGACAGGCCAGCGTTGACCATGGTGGCCAGCTGCCGCATGGCGACGGCCACGTCTTTGGGCTTCGCCCGGTCGCCGCCCAGTTTGATCTCCATGTTGAGGCCGCTCTTGGAAACCTCATCGATGGCGATCGGCGTCAGGCCGTTCTCCCGCAGGTGGCGCGCAACCGTCTGCTGGTCGGGTCCGTCGATCTTGCCGGAACGGGTCGAGCCGTCGGCTATGACGGTGTACTCAAAGGTCTTGACTCCGGCCATGGGAGGTCACATCCTTCCAAATGGACTATTCAGTCCGGCAGCACCCTGCGGAACGCGAGTGGTGCGGCCGAGGAGGCGGGCGAACTCTTCGGGCGAGCGGGCCGTTTCCAGTCCCTCCTCGAAGGTGATGTCGCCTTGGCGGACCAGGTCCGCCAGCGACTGGTCGAGGGTGTGCATGCCCTCGTCTTTGCCCGAGTGCAGGGCAGAGTAGATCTGGTGCAGTTTGTTCTCGCGGATCATGGCCCGGATCGCCGGAGTCGCGCGCAAGAGTTCGGTGGCCACCACCCGCCCGCGGCCGTCGGCGCGGCGGCACAGCGTCTGCGACAGCACACCTTGGATGGTGATGGCCAACTGGGCGCGAATCTGATCCTGCTGGAACGAGTCGAACTGGTCGACCATCCGGTTGATCGATTGGGCCACACCCTGGGTGTGCAGCGTGGCGAACACCAGGTGGCCGGTCTCAGCAGCACGCAGCGCGATCTCCATGGTCTCCTTGTCCCGCATCTCGCCCACCAGGATGATGTCGGGGTCTTGCCTCAGAGCGTGCTTCAAGGCCTCGGAGAAGGAGAGCGTGTCCACCCCCACTTCGCGCTGCGCCACCAGGCAGCGGTTGGAGGTGTGTTGGAACTCGATCGGGTCCTCGATCGTCAAAATGTGACCCGAACGGGTGCGGTTGGCCAGGTCGATGATGGCTGCCAGGGTGGTGGACTTGCCAGAGCCGGTCGGCCCGCAAACCAGTACCAAGCCGCGCGGCAGGCCGGAGAAGGTCTTGACCACACCAGGGATGCGCAGTTCTTCCAGGGGAAGGATTTTGTCCGGGATGACCCGGAAAGCGGCCGAGATGGAACCGCGGTCCCAGAACAGGTTGCAACGGAACATGCGCCCTGAGGGCACCTGGTAGGAGTAGTCCAGCTCAAGATCGTGTTCGAACCGCTCTTGCTGGTTCCGGTTGATCATCCCCATCAACTGCTCGTAAAGTGCGTCCTCACCCGGGGCCGTGTAGCCCGGCAGCGGTGTGAGGTTGCCAGACTGGCGGATGACGGGCGGCAACAGCGCCGTCAGGTGCAAGTCGGAGGCACCCAAGGCGGCTGCCTCTTCAAGCGCTTGAACCAGGTCCAGTCCCGTTACGGCGGGATACGCTTCAGTCATCGCTCATGCCACCACCCTCAGTAGTTCCTCCACAGAAGTCATGCCTTTGGCCACTTTGGCCCAACCGTCTTGTCGCAGCGAAATCATGCCTTGTTGGGCCGCCAATTCGTTGAGTTCTCGGGTGGACTTGCGCAGCGCGGTCATGTGTTCCAATTCTTTGGACATGTTCATGATCTCGTGGACCGCCATGCGGCCCTTGTAGCCCGTGTTGGCGCACGCCGAGCAACCAGCTGGCCGGTAAAGCTGGGTTGGCGGCGGCTCCTTGAAAACCCAGTCCTCCGTGAGCACCTTCCGTTCCGCCTCCGTCACGGCGAAGGGCTGACGGCACCGTTCGCACAGCCGACGAGCCAGGCGCTGGGCCACCACGCAGTCCAGAGCCGAAGCCACCAAGAACGGCTCAATGCCCATCTCAGTCAACCGTGTGACCGCCGAAGGGGCGTCATTGGTGTGGAGAGTGGACAGCACCAAGTGGCCGGTCAGTGCGGCCTCGACGGCGATCTTCGCGGTCTCACCGTCACGGATTTCCCCCACGAGCACCACATCCGGATCGGCCCGCAAGATCGAGCGCAACGCCGAGGCAAAAGTCAGACCGGCCTTCGGGTTGACTTGGATCTGGTTGATGCCGGACATCCTGTATTCGACTGGGTCCTCAATCGTGATGATGTTGACCTCCGGACGGGAGATCTCTCGAATGGCGGCGTACAGGGTGGTTGACTTGCCGGAACCCGTCGGGCCGGTGGCGAGAATCATGCCGTAGGGCTTGGTATACGAGGCCTTGAACTTGTTGAACGAATCATCTGAAAACGACAGCTTGCGCAAATCGACTTCAACGGCCGAAGTGTTCAGAATACGCATGACGACTTTCTCGCCCCAGACAGTCGGCAACGTTGCGACGCGAAGGTCCACGTTGCCGCCGTCGACCTCGATCGAAATACGGCCGTCTTGGGGCTTGCGCCGCTCGGCGATGTCGATGTTCGACATGATCTTGATGCGGGAAATGACTTGCGATTGGATCGACTTGGGGGCGTTCTGCATTTCATGAAGAACGCCGTCGATCCGGTAGCGAACTCTCAGGTCGTGCTCCTCCGGTTCCAGGTGGATGTCCGAGCAGCCGTCGTGAATCGCTTGGGAAATCAGCAGATGCACCCACCGGACGACAGGGGAATCCTCCGCGACGACTTCGGTCACCGAGACGAGGTCTCTTTGCTCCTCGCGCGCGACCGAGTCGATGGTCTGCCCGATCGAGTCGATCTCCGAATCTGAACGGACCCACCGCTTGATGGCCCGCTCCAGGGCGCTGCGCTGCGCGACCACCGGTGCGACAGCGGAGCCAAGATAAGACCGCACGTCGTCAAGCGCGACAATATTGCCCGGCTCAGCCATGGCCAGCAGCACCGTGTCGCCCTCGCGGGCCACTGGCAAGAGCAAGTGGCGGCGGCAAATCGCCGCGGGGACCGAGACGGCCACACGGGCGTCAACCGGATAAACGTCAATGTCGATAAAGCGCAGCCCCGCCGCCTCGGCGAGCACCGGGATGAGGTCCTCTTCCGTCAGCACGCCGGATGAGACCAGCGCCTGCCCCAGGGTCACACCCTCCAAGCTCTGTTGACGAACTGCCTGGTCAAGCTGGTCCTTGGAGACCAAGCCCCGGGACAGCAGGGTTTGCTCTAGTGCGCTCATCTGACACCCCTTGGCATGACCAGGCCCATCGAATTGAAGACGGCCTGAGTGTGGTCGTAGTTGTCGCTGATCAAGTGCCGGGCGGTCGCGTTGATGCGGCCCAGGATCTCCTCCAGGGGGGCCCGGTCAAACGGCCGGGCCTCATCCACGCAGGCCTTGGCGAGGGAGCGCAACGAACTGAGCTCCTCGTGGGACTTGTGGAGGCGCTCGTCAATCGGCCCGACCAACGGCCCAAGCTGGGCCGACACGCCGTACTTGGGCACTTGGATGCGCCAAGCGGACAGGAACTTTTGGAACTGGCCCAGGCTGGCGCCGGCGGATTCGACGTGGCGGCCCACGTCGGTCAAGACCTGCTGGGCGCCTTCCAGGCCCGACGAAACCGCCTCCACGTCATCGGCCAACGCGTAGCACAGCAGCGGCACGTACAGGAAACCTTCGGGCGGCGCGAAACCGTCCAGGTTCTCCAGGGCGAAGTTGATGACCATGTCGTTGTGCAACTGGGCCAGGGCGATCCGGAAGCGCAACTCCATCACGCCCAGCCGCACCTGTGAGAGCCGCTCCGGAAGCGGGGTCACCACATGCTCGGCGCCAGCCCCGACCTGGGTCATGGCGTTGGCGGTCGAGACCAGGATCGGCGCGTGCCCTGCCACCCGCTGGGAGGCGTCCAAAGCGACTTGGGTGACTTGCGCCAAAGTCGCCACCGTCCCGCCAAGCTGTTGCGATCCGCCCTGCAGCGCCTCAGCCAGGCGTTGCAGCGAATCCAAGCGGCCAAGCAGTTCGCCGATCAACTCGTCCATCGCGACCGCGTTGTTGAGAATGTCGGCGATGTCGCCGTGCGCCTCGGGACGGTAGGTCCGCCGGGCGGACAACGACACCCGCGTCTGGGTTTCGGCCGGCAAAGCGGTGTACATGAACTCGTCATAGGACGGGAAGCCCGCGTCCGCCAGCATTCCCGCCAAAGCGACCAGACCCGCCGTGGCCGTCTGCGACCGGTTGGCGCCGTTCCGCTTGGCCTCCTCCTCGATCGGCAGAGCCTGGCCGTACAGCGAGAGCGCCGCGTTCCAAAGCGGCTCGAAGCGGGGGGAGGACCGAACAGACAAGAACCCGCTGCCCATAGGCGTGACCGTCGCAAACACCTGGTAGTCGAAACCGTCCTTGGCCAGGTTCTTGACGTATGCGGCGAACGGTTTGCCGCCCAGCAACGTGTCCCACATCAGCTTGAAGGCGCCACCCGGCATCAACGGGTTGCGGATTAAGTTGTGCGGTGCTCCCATCAGTTCGTTTCGCGGGAAGGCCGAGAGCCGGGCGAACACCGAGTTGGCCGCCGTGATGACGCCCTTTCGGTCGGTGCAGGAGAAGAACAACTCGTCAACTCCAACACGCCGTTCTTGCCCGATCCGGGCTTTGCGATCAAGCATTGCGCAACCTATCCATTGCCACGCGCACCACTGCGACCAGCGCCTGCTTCGCGGCTTCGCGGGAACGCGCATCCGAATACATGACCGGGATATCGGGGCCCACGGCCAACGCGTCGCGCACATCCTCGAGCGTGTGACGGGCAATCCCGTCGAAGCAGTTGACCACCACGACGAATGGGATCCCGCGGGATTCGAAGTAGTCCACGGCCGTGAAGCCCTGGTCCAACCGGTCGGTGTCCACCAGCACGACCGCGCCGATGGCGCCGCGGACCAAGTCATCCCACATGAAGAGGAAGCGCTCCTGGCCCGGCGTGCCGAACAGATACAGCCAAAGGGAATCGCCCAGCGCGATGCGGCCAAAGTCCATGGCCACCGTGGTGGTTTCCTTCTGGGCCGCCCGCCGTCCCGCGTCATCCACTCCCAGGGAGTGTTCCGTCATGTCGGCTTCGGTGTTCAACGGCTCAATATCCGAAACCGCGCCAATGAACGTGGTCTTGCCAACGGCGAAGCCGCCGGCCACCACGATTTTGACGACTGTCGGAGGCTTGGGCCGCGTCACGGTAGCGCCTTGGCTCGGCTCATAGTTTGGATATTGCATTTAGAACACTCTCCAGTAGCTCCAGGGTTTGTTCGCGTGAGACGGGCCCGCCCGAACCCACGCCGCCGCCGCCGCCCGCCATGGTGTCATGCACCACCAGGACGCCAGCCTCAGCTAGATCGGAAACAAGCACCTTGACAACACCCACCGGCAGTTTCAGGTGCGCGGAAACTTCGGCCACGGTCAAGTACGTGGTGGCGATCTGCCGCACGATGGCGGCTTCCTCGGGCGACAGGGTTTTGCCCGTGTCCGCCAGCCACTGTTCGTTGGCGACTTCGAGAATTGACTCAAGGCGGGTGCTGGTGCTGCCCTTGGTCCGCCCGCCGGTCACCACGAAGGGCCTGACCGAGGCGACGTCTTCGACGGACAGCGACACCTTCGCCTCGTCTTCGATCCGGCGCCGGGGCCGCTTGCGCGGCGAGGCGGGGACCGACGGGCGCGGGGCACGCGCCTCGGCCGGGTGGCTGGCCGCCGGCGCGGATCGCGGGTGGACGGGGGCCGTCCGGGCCACGGGGGCGCCGGCCGGTGGGATGTCGGTCTTGGCTGGGGAAGCGAGCGATTCGAACGTTCGCTCAGCCAAGCCGCTCGAGTCGGCGTCCGTCCGTCTGGGGACGGGGCGCCGCTGCGCGGGAGATGGCATCATCGGCCACCCCGCACGGTGCCGGTTGTCGGCAGGGCGTCCCGCATTTCGGCGATTAGCTGCGGCGTCAAGAAGGACTCGGCGCGGCCCACCAGAGTCGCCATCTCGTAGCCAACCAGGCCCACGTCGGAATCCGGTTCGCACAGCACCGCCAACACCGATCCATAGGAGATCGACATCAGCATGACGAAGCCTTCCTCGTATTCGATGACCGATTGGCGGTCCCGACCTATGCCAAGTTCGCGTCCCGCGCCGCGGGCCAACGACGACATGCCGGAGCAGATCGCCGCCATAATGTCGCCGACGGTCCTGTCGGCGCCGCCGGACATGGTCATCAGCAAGCCGTCGGCGCTGACCACAACGCCGAGCCGGGCTCCCGGGGTCGAGCGCACAAACGAGTCAAGGAGCCAGGTCAGATCCTGCCTATTCTCCCCGGTCTGGTAGTTGGTCGTCATCTGAGTTCTCCTTGGATGGACATGGGAATAAGTTCAGTCTTTGATTCGTGATGATGGATCATGGCGGACCTCACCCCTTGCCCGCCGGGGCGCGGGCGTCGCTCCGCCCGCGGCGGGTGCCAATTTGGAAGGATGAGAGGGCGTTGCGGATCTTCTCCGCGTCGCGGGCCTTCGGGGGCGCCAGAGGAGCCGAGGCCGGGGCCGGCAGGACCGTTTGGCCGGTCTGCCGACGCGCCAGGCTGGAGGCCGGCTTAGATTCGGTGCGTTCGGGCTTGTAGGCGTTGATCCCCGCGAGCTCGGCCAGGGCCTCCTCTTGGATGGACGCCTTCAGGGCGATGGCCGACCCGACAATCGACCCGCTCGCGTCGGGAATCCCAGCGGGGCCGCCACCCGGCACCATGGTGCCGCCGGGGCGGAATCCGGGCGACGCGCCGGTCGGCGCGGGCACCACGGGGGACGTGGGGGCGCCGGGCCGCAAGCTGCCCGGCACGCCGGGCTGCGCCGCAGGCGCCATCACTCCAGGTTGGAACCCGGTTTGGACGCCGACTGGGGCCGGCACGCCTGGAGCGGCCCCAGGCCGAGGCCCGGCCGGAGCCGACACGGGCCGAGCCGCCACCGGTGCGGTGCCTGCGGCCCCCGCCGGGGACCGTTTGGGCAACCCCGACGGCGTGGCAGCCGGGCCGCCTGGCGCGTATGCCGGCGGCGCGACGGCCCCCGCAGGCGCGACCGGTCGCATTCGTCCCGGTGGAGCCGTGGTGTGCGGGGGGCTGACGCCTGGAGAAGCCGGGACGGGCGGGAACGATTCGCCCGCCGGAGCCTTGCCCGCGACCGGTCGCCGCCTTACGGGTGGCGCGGCCGGGGTTCCAGGAGCTGTGGGCGCTCCCGCCGTGGTGTTGGCCTCACGCCCCGCCGGCCGGGCTGCTCCCGCCGGGGCGCCTCCGAAAGGGAACGGCGCTGGCGGCTCGGCACCACCCGGCGGTTGGGTTGGTCCGGTGGCGGTCGTATGAGGGGCCTCCGATGCCGTCGTCGCAGTGGTCGCCGAGTGGCGCGGCAACGACGCCGAGGGGTTGGCCGAGGCTCCCAACGGGGAGAATCGGGCGCCCAAAGGCACGATCGAGTCCGCCCGGCCAGCGCCCGTCTCCGCCGCCGAGGCGCTTGGCCCGGCCCCCGCAGGGCCCGTCGGTTTCGCTGCGGACCCGGACGGACCCGACGACGCGGAGGCGGCCGGCGTGGCCGCTGGGGGAGCTGTCGCGGTTCGTTCGGGCCGCCCTCCCGCACCCTGGGCGCGCGCGCCACGACGCGGCAAGCCCGCGCCTGTCGGAGCGTCCATTCGCACAGGCTGGAAGGATTCCTCCGGCGCCGAAGGCTCCGTGGCGGCCGAAGGCTCCAGCTTTGGCTGCGGCGGCAAGGTCGGCTGCGCAGGCGGCACTTCGGACGACTCCACCGGTGCTGGGCGATCGTCCACAAGTTGACCGGGAATGCGCACAATGGCAGTGGTGCCGGTGCCGTCCTCTCCCTGACCGGGGGCGAAGCTAACGGCCGCGCCCAGCCGCGACGCCAGTCGCGCGACCACGGCCACGCCCAGGCGGCCGTGCGTCAAGTCGTCCGGGTTGCCGCCGGCCTGCATCATCTTGTTGGCGGCGGCCAGTTCCTGCGGGCTCATGCCGACGCCTGAATCCGAAATTGTCAACAGCACGTCGCCTGAATGGTTGGAGCTCCCGACCTCCACTGCCGTGCCCTCCGGGCTGAAGGACGTCGCATTCTCCAACAACTCCGCGATCAAGTGTGCGGCTGGCACCACCGCATACGCCCGGATCATGGGATCCCATTCGAGGGAGATCCGGATCCGCTCGTAATGCTCGATCTGCGAGGACGCCGTGCGGATGACGTCCGACACGGACAGGGCCTCTCGCACCGACCGCTCCGGGTCCCGTCCTGCCAGAATCATCTGCGCCTCGGAGCCACGCCGCATCCGGGCCATCAGGTTGTCCAGGGCGAATAGCGAGAACAACTTGTCCGGGTCGGTCTCCGACTGCTCCAGTTCGTCCAGGATCTTCAGCGCCCTCCCGACCAGCGAAATCTCACGCCGGGCGGCGGTGTTGAGCGCCTTCGGCAGGGCCTCGCCACTGGTGGGAGCGGGTGCCCGTGGCGGCGGAGCCGTCGGCACGGGCAACTCGGGAGCGGAGACCACCACGGCCTCCGCCTCCGCCGGAACGACCACCGGCTCCGGCGCTACCGGCTGCTCAGGCGGCGGCTGCACCTGCGACTGCGGTACCTGAGCCTGCGGCGGATACGCCGGAACGGGTTGGGCGGGCGGCAGTTCGGCCGGAACGGCCGCGAATGGGGCCTGGTCGGGAAGCGCCTGCGGCGGCGGCCCGTAGCCGGCGGGCACTCCTGGCGGCAAACCTGGCACCGCCTGCGGAGCGGGTGCGGGCGGCGGAGCCGCCGCCCGCACCTGCTGGAGCTGCGCGGCCAACTCCGCCACCGCCGATCGCAGCGACTTCACGCCCGACCGGATCGCCACCAGCACAATGACCCCGATCAAAACAAGGACAGCTAGAAGTACGCCGATCTGCTCCAAATTTGGGAAGCTGGCAAAGTCGGTGAGCTGTTCCAGCCCAACCGCAGCCAGAGGATTGGATGTTCGCATCAGGTGCTCATTTTCCCTTCCATACGTCGTTCACAGGCGTTGTGGACGAATCTGTAGTCGGATCAGGTCGTTCCCGTCCTAAGGCCCTTCGCATAGACCTTCCAAGCACTCCTCAAGGCTGAAGCGCTTCAGCCATTTGCCCGAGGCACTCTTCTGGTTCAGGTCCATGCAGTAGTAGTCGACGCCGTTGTACTTGTTCTTGGGCAACGTGCCGGTGTCCTTAAACATGACCTGGTCGTCACTGGTCCATTTCGTGTAGCCAGGGGACTTCTGGTCACTGTACTGGCAGTCCTCGTACTGCGGCTCGCTGAACCAGACCCAGCGTGTGCGGGTCTCATTGAAGAAGCCTGGACGTCCCCAGTTCCCGCCGTGATGTCCCAGCGATCCGTGCTCGTGCCAGCCGCGGCCCCATTGCTTGCCGTAGGTGTCCCACCAAATCACGAAGCCTTGACCGGTCTGGAAATCCTTGACGTTCCGGGCCACAACGATGATGGCGCCCGGATCGGGACTCTTGTAGGAGGAGACGATCTCAAACACCTCTGAGCCTCTGCCTGTGGAACCCTCGATCTTGCTTGGATAGCCTTCATAGCTTCGCACCGGAGCGCCCCAGCCGTACAGCGTGCCGTCGTCAGCCAAAGCGGTCACGGCGGTGAACGAACAGGAGAACTGCACAATGTTGGGCGGGGTGCCATCCCATTGGACAAACCCTGGCGAGCGGTAGCAGTGATCTCTGGCAGCTGTGGTCGTCTCGGCGCAGCGCCGCCCGACGGCTCCCCAGTCATTGACTGTGCCGTCTTCGATTTTTCCGTCGTTCCGGCCCCATGTCAGCATCCGGCCGGTGGACAAGAGCGCCGCCCCAAAACCGATTCCCGAGTGGACTTGGACGATGTATTCGCTGGGGCTGTTCTCCCGGAACCATGGCTCCAACGCCACCGATTTCACCGCGATCTGGCCTTCGCCCTCGGGGTAGTCGTTGTAGTTGACGCCGGGCCTGCCCGAATACTCGGCTGGGTGGTCGCCTTCCGCGCGCTCCCATGGTGATCCCAGGGTTCCGCTCGCGTTGCCGCCGAAGTACCAAACCTGACCGTTTTTCAGCATCACCCAATACGTCTGGTAGCCGCCTTCAAGTTGGTCCGGCTGGTTGCCCTCTACCGTCACATCGAAGTCCGCCGGGAACCGCACCTGCACCGCTCCCCACCTGTTCTTGCCGTCGGTCAGGTCGGTGAGGTCTCCCGTGCCGACGCCTCCGTAGTTGTAGCCGCCCCAGGAGTAAATCAGGCCACTCTTGGTGACAGCAGCGCCGCTCATTTCCGTACTCGACAGGAGCTCCACAGGATCATTCTGACCCAGCAACGGCTTGCCGCAGTTCTCCTTGATGACGGCCTTGCCCTTCGCGTCCTTGCCCCAGCAGCTGTCATCCCAAGCCGCGCCGATCCGCAGTCTCTGCGGAGGCCAGGAGGCGCCGGTGGCCTTGCCGTACTTCGCGTTACCCGTGTCCGAGTTCCTGACGGCGTTCGAACCACCGGTGCCGTCGCGATTCGCGTATGAACCCCAGCCCCAAACGTAGCCGGCCGTGTCGACGGCGTTGAAGTTGTAGATGCCTCCGGTCACTTCCTTGATGGCCTTGGAGGGCAAACCCTCGACCGTCGTGGGAGCTCGGTTGTCCGGCTCGCCCCAATCTGTGGACAGGCAGGACGCGTCGTCGCGCGAGCCTTTGACGCCCAGCGCTCCGCACACGCCCCAACCCCACAGGTACAACTCGCCGTCCAGGATGGTGACGCCCGCCTGCAGCGTGCGGCGGTCCTTCCGCGACTCACCGGTGACAGCAGTTGTCTTCGGCAGCACGGCCGGCTGGATAACCGGCGTCAACGCCTCCGGTGCCCGTGCGGCTTGGGCACCGGTTTCGGCGCCGCCGATAGTCGTCACCACCAAGGCACCCACCGCCGTCGTGGTGGCAATCACGGTCCAGATTCTTTGCGCCCGCAGGGCTCGGCCGGTGCGGACCTTGTTGTTAGCCATTGCTCCCTCCCTCAGTCGAAGAGTCGGGTATTTTGTCTGCCGGTACAAGGGCGTAGGTGTACCCAATGATCGTATACTCGGCGACGTTGGTCAGCCCGTTGGCGTCCGCCGTCTCCGAATCGCCTGTCATCTGCACATCTGTGACCGAAAATAGACGGCCCTCGTCTGCCTGCAGCATCGCGAGGAACTTCTGCGTCTGTTCCAGCACACCCTCAATCTCAATTGTGAACTTGTATTGGTAGAGGTTTGCCGGGGGTTGGGGCACTACCGGCGCTTCTTGGCTGTCTGGTCCCTTGGGCAACGGAGCGGCCACGGTTACCGCAACCGGCATGTCGCTCGCCACAGACTTGACCGTGGCCCCCGATTCCTGTGCGAGGTTCCACAGGTCGTCAGTGAACTCGGCGAGCTCAAGATCGGTTGGGAACTGGCTCCTTTTCGCCTCAAGCTCTGCCTTCTTCTCGTCAAGGTGTTTAGCGTCTTCGGCCAGCTTGTTGAGTTCGGCCTGTGCCTGCTCGTTTTCAGACTCGGCGTCTTCGGCCTTGGTGATGGCCTCGCTCCGCGCTTCCAACGCGGGAGCGTAGAGCAGGAAGTACGTGCCCACGGCCAATGCCAGGGCCAGCAGCGCGACTAGCGCCAGTATTGCCGTAGATCGCTGGTTGCCTCTCATCAGTCCGTCTTCCCTTCCTCCGTTGTGGTCCCGGCTCCCTGAGCTTGGGCGGTCAGTAGCCACTCTTGGAAATCCTTCGGGAACAGTTCGTTGCCGACCAAACCCACCAGGTTGATTTGGGCCGAGCACGTCGCCGTCCAGACCTCGCCTCTCGGAGTCTCTCGCTTGGTGGCGGCGCTGTAGGTGCCGAATTCCAGGCCGGGAATAGAGTTGAAACCGCGCACCCAGGCTGACACGCCAGGCATGTCCGGCACATCCAACATGATGGTGGCCGAGCCGATGGCGGCGGGCGCCAAGACATTTCCTGAACTGCTCATTGTCTTGCCAGCCGACATGCCCTGGAGCGTAATGCTGGAAACGACGGAGCCATCCGGCACGTTGTCGAACATGGCGTAAATCAATTCGGGCCAACGGATCTCGTATGACACAGCCACCATAAGGGCGTCCCCGGTCGCTTTCAACTCTTCGTTGATCTTGATGACCTCCGCGTACTGCTCCTTCTCCTCGGCCAAGCGCTGGGCCTCCGATTCGGCTTTGGCGAGCCGCGAGTCAGCGGCGCCTTTCCAGATGCTGACGCCAACATATCCAGCGACCAAGACCAAGACGACCAGCGCCAGAGCGACTAGCGCCTTGACCTGAAGGGCCCGCCCGGCTTGGCGGTTGGCCACATAGGCCGGCAGAAGATTGACCGCCGGGACCCGTGGCCGTGTCGCCATGGCGCTGCCCAAGCCGACGCCGGGCGCGGTGGGTGGGTTCTTGCTCATGCCGCCCCTCCCATCGCCAGGCCCACCGCCACGGGTAGCGACATCCGCTGTTCAGGCGTCATCGCCTTGGCAGAACGTTCGACCGTGAAGTTCGAGTCCAGAGCCGAGAAGGAAGCCGGCAGCCTGAGCGCCGTTGAAATGTACTGGCCCAGTCCGTTCAACATGCCTCCCCGACCCGAGATGACCACGTGCTCGACCGCGTGTCCAGAAGACTGGCTGTAGAAGGAGAACGTCCTGGCAACCTGTTCCACCAACGCCTGGCACTTCTCGGCGATCACGGCAAAGGCCCCGTGGGCCTGCTCGTTGCCTTCGCCTGGGTTCATCAAAGCCACTTCAATCTTCAATCGTTCCGCGTGCGGTTCTGGGATCGCTATGGTCCGCGCGATCTGGTCAGTAATCAGTCTGCCACCTGTCGGCAAAATCCGCATTATCGCGGGCTCGCCATTTTGGGCCACAACCACTGTTGTCATATCCGCGCCGACGTCCACCAGGCCGACAATGGAGTGTTGGAACTGTCCCCGCGCCAAAGCACGCACCAAAGCGAAGGCCGCCAGATCGACCCGAACGGGCCGCAGCCCCGCCGCCAAGACGGCGTCCACGTTGTGCTCGATCGTCTCGTTAGGGGCCGCCACCAGCAGGCCGCTGACCTGGCCCTCCGCCTCTACGAGTGGATAAAAGTCGAGTTGGCATTCATCGACCGGCACCATGATCAGGTCTTGAACCGTGAACGGCAGGGCAAGACGGAGTGATGCAAGCGGAGCCGAGGGCAGCGTCGCATCGCGCACCACAACTCTTTGCCCGCCCAGCCCGATGACCACATCTTTGCTCGCGAAACGCTGCGCGTTCCAAAGGTTCTTGAGGGCGGCGGACACGTCAGCGACCCGAACAACCTCACCGTCCCGGACGGCATCGGGCACCAAATCGACCTCGGCGTAGCGTTGGATCGCCGCAGAGCCGAGCGGATTGCCGGTATCGAAAGCTAACTCGACGGCCCGCAACTGGGTGTCGCCAATGTCCAGCCCAACGACTTGGGTTCTCGCCATCGCATCGCCTTTCTAGTAATCCGACCTGTCTAAATCTTCAAACCTGCATCAATTGACGATACAGGTCCCACACGGGTCCACCGACCGCGCAGCCCAATGCCGCTCCAGCGCACATCCAAGGGCCGAACGGAATAGCGGTGCGCCGCCCTCCGTGAGTCTTGATCATCACGCCAATTCCCCACACCGCGCCAAGCAAGAACGCGCCGAACGCCCCAACCGCCAGCGGGCCCCAGCCTTGGTAGGCCAAAACCAGGCCGATCAGTCCCGCCAGCTTGACATCGCCCCATCCCATGCCTTGGGGCTTTACGAAGTGCACAACACCGTAAACCGCCATTAGACCGAGGCCGCCGATCCCAGCCCGGAGCAAGGCCGGCCAATCGCCTGACAGCCAACTGCCGAAGGCGAGCAGAACCGCCAGCACCGGATAAGACGGCTTCACTATGGCATCAGGGAGCCGCCCAGTTCTAGCGTCGATCGCTGTCAGCGCAACCGCGATCGCGGCGGCATACAGGTAGGCCGGAACGGCGGCGAATGGCTGAACAAGCAACGCCACCAACGCAAACAGCGCCGCCGTCGAGGCCTCCACCAATGGGTATAGCTTCGAGATCGGCTCGCCGCACGAACGGCAGCGTCCCCGCAGGATCAGCCAGGACAACAGCGGAATGTTGTCTCTGGCCGTCACCTGTTGACCGCATTTTGGGCAGGCCGAACGCGGCCACAGGCTGGCCCCCTCTGGCACACGAGTGATGACGACCGTCAAGAAGGAGCCGATGACCAGTCCCAGCAGACCACCCGCGACCCCTTTGGCGATTGCGTCGAGCGTTTCAAGGGTCACTTACGGGGCCTTCTCAACGAACGCGCTGGGAATCGCCTTCTCCTGGTAGGCGATCACCCATGTGCCGCTCTGCAAGGGCTCAAACAGAAGCGGTCGTTTCTCATTCAGCTTCTCGTTGTACTTGTACTGCTTGGCGTAGCCGTTGAGCGGGGTGGTCGAGGCCCCCGCAGTCTCTTCCGCCATCACCCCGCGGAAGTTTTGCGCAATCGATCCAACCACGGTGAGCGTGCCGAGATATCCGCCGTATTTCCAGTTCTGCAGACGGAAGCTGCCAGTCCCGGCGATGATGGCGGCTTCGATCCGCAAATCGCCTGTCGGCCAGCCCGAGGCGCGCTCTGGTGCCGAAGGCACCTGCCAAATGAACTTGTTGGGATCGCCAGGGTATGGGGAGGCGGCGTACTTCTCCAGCACGGGATTGTAGATTTGCACCGATTCGGATGCCATCACACCGATCAAGTCCTCGGCGTCATTGACAGTGGTGAGGTCCCCCGTGATGACGACTGACGAATCCGCCCACATTGTGATGGTGCCCTTCACTTCCCCTTCCACCCAGAGATTGCCTTGGTTCGCGTACATGTCCTCCATCTTCATTGCCAACTCGATCTCATAGGTTGAGTTCGCCGCAGGTGCCCACAAGTCGTCGTAGGCCTCGACGTAGCTGCCCAGCGGCAGCTCCTGTCCGCTTGGACCGCCGATCGCGCCGTGTTCGATTTTCTTTGACAGGTCAGGGTGGGCCGCCGCGTCTAGATCACGCACGTAAATCAAACTGCCGTCGGGGATTGGCAACGTGACCCCCGCGTCAAGCTCCGCGGCGGTGCCACACCGACCCGTCGTTGCCGCATCGGGGTTGTCCGTGTACCTGGACCACACCGTCATTGTGCCGTCGTTCTTGAAGATGATCCTAGTGGGACCGTCGTAAGCGCAACCGCGGTTGGCGATCTCGTCGAGCACAGCCGGATCAGACTTGGGCGGAAGTTCGGGCAAGAACTCTCTCTCCGCGATACTGGGAGGCACGTGAAAATCAGCGCTGCCATTGACGCAAGTATTCCAAGTGGATGGCACGCTCGCATCGGCTACGCAACGCGTGTCGGATGTGGTGAAGTCGCTCAGGAAATGCGCCCCGTTCGACTTGATCGTGTCATTCGAGTGAACCGGGCCGTCCAGGTAGTCCCACTCTCTAAAACTCGGCTCCAGGCAATCCCGCGGGTAGCCCTCGTCGGTTCGATCCTGCCTGGCCGGTCTGGTGCCCGCGTCAACCTGGTACTTGTAGCCCAGCTCGGCAAGAGTGGTGGCCGACGGGTACCCGGCACCGCACACATTCATGTTGGCGCCACGGGTGGGATAGGCCGTGTAATCTGACGGGTCAACGAGTTCGTAGTCCGACAGATAGAGGTACTGTTTGGAACTGGCACGCTCGATACGCGCCTTGACCGAACGCACCACGCCCTGGGACCTCCCCGTCGACAGCACCTCAGCGCTCATCGGAATGGCGCTATAGTCAAGCACAGTGTAGTGGAATTCTTGCGACGCCTGTGCGCTGGAGTCGTCGTACTTGTAGAATCTCGCGTATTCCTCCGTCCAGCCGCAATCAGTCGCGAAGTGGTCCTGCTCGGCGGATGCTCCCGTGTTCTTTCCACCCACGGCCGGGTTCCTGCAGTAGCCGGTATCCAGGGTTTTCGTCGCCGCCACTTCGTTCAGGTAATCAGGGTTCTCACGCAAACGGGCGAGCAAGTCGTTCACTCCGGACTGTGCCGCAGCCAGCGCCAGATCGTTGTCCTGCTCGAAGCGCGACGCCTTCGTCGAGGCCGCCAGATAAGCCAACGAGCCCAACACGATCACGGTCAGGATGGTGAAGGAGGCCAGCACGGCCACCATGGTGATGCCTGCGTCCCTGCCGCGGCGGTGCCGCGCGCGGCGGGTCAAATAGCTTCTCATCAGAGTTTCTTCCATTCTTCGACCGTGAATCGTTTGAAAACTGTCGCCTGAATGCTCTTGTCGCTGCCTTTCCCGCTGTCCGGCCCGATCACCGTGATCATCATTTCGACTGCCTCAATATTGCCGATTTCCGAAGCCGAGACGCTGGGCGCGCCTGGCTTGAGCACCCCGCCGTCTTTCACGAAGTAGGTAAAGATGGGGTCCGTGTCCTTGACCCCGCTCGCCACCACCAAGTCTTCGAACAAGTTGTTGGGGCAATCGGGGGCACCCTTGGTGCACAAGACCGAGGAGTTGTCAGCCAGGATCTTCGGAGACTGAACGCAGCGATGAAGCACCCCTGGATCATCGCCGGGCGAGCCCCAACAAGTCTGGCCCAACACCACCCGCACGGAGCTGACACGCTTGCCCTCGGTGTCTCCAGTGACCGGCAGAGCCGCTGTGAACTTCATTTCCTGCGGCTCGGCTACGGCGAAGACCGTGTCACCCGCCCCGGCCGACCGGGGCAACGCCGCGTAGCTCAGCGCGTCGCTCAGCCAGATGCTGGTCTGCCTGATGCCGTCCACGCGCGACTGGCGAATCAGGTTCTTCGCGTCGTGTTTCATCATTGAGATCATGACCATGCCAACCAGACCCAGCACCATTGTTCCGATCAGGAGCACCGTGAGCAGTTCGGTCAAGGACATGCCCCTGTCGTCACCCGGCCGCCGAAGCCTGGCCGCCAGCCGCAAGGCCAAGCGCTTCACAAGCTCACCTCCTTGCTCGGGTTGGGGCCGGGCACCAGGGTGACGGTCGCCTTGGATACTCCGCCGATGTCAATCGAATAGTCGCCCGGCGCCAAGCCGGTGAAGGTGGCCACGCCACCCACCAGGCTCGCTTGCCGCGCGGTGCCACCGAGCGCGAACAGTGGACGGGCTTGCACGAATTGGACCGATTCTGGCGCGTTGGGGACAACCACTGTCAGGCTCGCCGCCTCGTTGTAGTCCTCAAACTTGACCGACGTGTTGGCACCGGGCTGCACGGGTGCCGGCTGACTCGGGTTAACCTGGCCATTTGGGTAGACGAACGAGCTTCCCCCTTGGTATCCCAACAGGGTGACCGTGTAGTCCGAGCCGGTCGGCGACGCGGGCACCACCGTGAACACCGCGCAGCCGGCGGCATTCGTTATCTGCGGTCCGGTCAACACCTGCGGTCCCGTGACCTCCACCTGTACGCCCTGGATGGGACCGGCGCCACTGTGGTCTTCGCCCTTTACGAAGACGCTGATTTGGCTTTGCCCGGGGCTCAACGCCGACGGGGCGTTCCTGTGGGGCGGGAAGACCTTCGACGCGACATGCGGTCGCGTGCCCGCGCTGGCACCCTCCCAGCTAACGGTGACGGTCACCAGCGTGCCCTTGGCGGTCTGCGTGGCCGAACCACTCGGGTCACAAGGCGAATTCACCTCGGTGATATATGTGGACGCCGTGCGCACTACTTTGTAGCGCTGACCGTCCACACCAAAGGCGTACACCGCGTGGCCTGTGTCCATCGACGCCGGCAAATTCGGGTTCACCGCCGGGTTAACGGCCGGATCCAGGAGCTGATTGGCACCGTTGGGTGAGCCGGTGATCCGTTCCGCCGCATAGTCCAGCTCTCTTTGGGCCAGCCCAGCGGCGGTGATGCGGGCCCTGTTGTCGGCGCTGGCGGCGGTGCCGCTGGTAATGGCCGTCATCACGGCAATGGAGAAAACCGCGATAAGAATGACCGACACCATCACTTCCACCAAGGTGGCACCGTCATCCTTGCGCGGAGAGCCGACGGGCGTCCTTACCGGTCGGCGGGGGGCGGCTTGTGGCACCTTCAGCCCCTTTCTGATTGGCACCGTTTTCTAAGTCTACGTGCGGGCGAACTCAATCAACTATAGATGTGGGCCGGACACACGATCAATGGTACAGGCGTTTGCAAGGCCGAAACAACCGCTAGTGGGCCGTCCGCGTTTGTCTCGCGGACGGCCCACCACTCGGCTAGGAGCCACAGTGGGTGGTGAGCGGGGGTTCCCCCGCAGCATCCCCAACGGGCTCTAAGGGTGATCTCACGGGCAAGTCGCGGCAGTAATCGCAGTAGCGGTGCTGGCCTCTTGCTCGCCGAACAGGCCCTTCGTCGCCGTCACCTTATAGCTCTTGACCTTGCCGTTCTTGTTGAACGCGGCGAAGCACCAATCCGTCTTGTCGGCACCAGAAGTCCTCCAGTTCACTTCCGAGCCGGTCGCGCCTGTGATGGTATCCGCCAGGCCCGGAGGCAGCGGGGTCACCAGCGTGTCCTTGTCCACTGGGTCGCCGGACTTCGCAACGAGGTGGATTCCTGGATAAGCGGCTGATGCCGGCTCGATTTGGATGTGGGGTGCCGAGTAGTTGCCAGTCCACCAGGCGGCCAGTTCCTTGCCCATCGTCTCCACGATGGCTTCAGTCTTGGCGTCCTCCGCCTTTGCCCTCTGCGAGAGGAACAGCGGGATGGCGATCGCCGCCAGAATGCCCATGATGATGACAACGATCAGCAACTCGACCAGCGAGAAGCCTTCGTCGTTTTCCTTCTTGCTCTGCCAAATCCACTTGGCCATTGTCTTGCCTTCCGTTTGTTTGTTTCTGCGGCCTGACCCAGATGGCGGGGCCCGCCATTGGGGAGACTTTGAGGAGCTGGGTCCTCCCGCCACGCGGATTGCGACCGACTCCGAAGCTTGCGACTGCCACCCGGCTTTCCCAGCCCGACAGTGCATTTCGTTTTCGACCACTTCCCCGGTTGCGGTGCTGGTTCGATGTTAGGCACCACTGAGCCAACTCAGCAAGTTTGCCAATCCGTGCCCCGCCAGTTCCGTAGACAACCAACGAAACGGCTGTTGACCTGCGAAGACGCATCGAAGTGGGGCCGTTCCCCTGGCCCCCCAACAGCCTAATCCGGGACAAACGTCCTAGAGTAGCTTTTGTTTATCCCATTAAAACGCTGCTAACCGATCAGGTGGATCCAGCCTCTGGCCTAACCGATTGATCTCAGGCAATTGGTGTTTGGCCAGGTCGGGCCGCGTTGTTTCGGCACCCACCACTGGGCGAGGGGCGCCAGCGGGGCCGCCAAAGGTCGCCGCGACGGAAGCGTTGAGCCATAGCGCCGTTCACTTTGGGCCTAGTTTCGCGCAGTACAACTACGAAAAGCTGCCGCCTTCGGCCAATCAAAGGACTGTGGGGTAACCAGACGTTAACAATTCATGTTGCATGAAGCGTTCATTCGGAGAGGAATTCTGGTGCCACACGACGCAAAGGGCTAAGTAGATCTACGCAGATTTGTGACCGGGCTCACACTATGCGCACTTGTTCGCAGCGCTTCCGTCTGTGCCCTGAACGCTGCTCGTGGCGGTGACCCAGAATCCGCCTTCCTTGCCACGCGGGTTGTACGCCCAGAAACACCAGTCCTGTCGACTGGTTCCCTTCACCTTCCACATGGTGTTGTCCGTGTTGCCGTTTAGATCGATCGCAACATGGTCGCTGACCGGGGCAATCAACGTCGAGTAGAAGTTCGAGGTGGTGATGGTCGACACTCCGTTGGGTAGCAGATGCCAAGTGCGTTCGCCCGCAGTCCACGTGCTGACCAAGAGGACCGTAGGGGGGTTGGAGTATTCCGTCCAATACGTGGCCAGTTCCCGTCCCACCACCACCACGTCATTGCGGGTCGAGGCGTCCTCCGCCTTCGCCCGCTGTGACAAGAACAGCGGTATGGCGATCGCCGCCAGGATTCCCATGATGATGACCACAATCAACAGTTCGACCAATGAGAAGCCTCGGTCCCGGCTGGTCCTGGCCCGCCAAATCTCGTTTGCCATTGTCCCGCCTCCCGTCCGTTCTTGTCCTGTTCGGCGGAGTTGGAACCCTCCGCCAGTTCGCCTGCATCTTCCACCGCCGACACGAGCCAACCCGATGCAATTCGGCGGGACGGGACAAGATGACTTGCTTCGAGAAGACTGGGCCGGAACGTGTTTGGTCAACTCCGCGCCAGCGCTGCTGGTCCTGATACTAGGAGCACCGGGCGGGAATAGACAAGCCATGGCATTTCATGGGGGCTGCGGCGCCTCCAGCCGGCTCAACAGGATTTACCAGGGAGAATGCTCGCGTTAGCCGCGTAGGCTGGCGGTTTTCGACGGTTGGCTGGGACCAATGGCCTGGTGGCGGATTTCTTTAATCACATAAAAGACCCCTAATGCGGCTGAAATCTGAGGGGTTCCGGTTTGTTGGGCCAAGACCCCGGCAGCAACTGGCCTCCGGGTGTTTGGGCTTGAGCGCGGCCCCCACGTTGGACCCGAACTTAGGGGACCGGGAGTTGCCGTGCGTGGAGGTGTTCAGGTCTGAAGACGGCCGCGGGGGTGGTGTGGCGTTCCGGCGCGCCGTCTTGCGAATGCGCTCAGGGCGGAGCCGAGGGCGACAGCGGTCAACGCCAGGCTGGCCCACAAGGCGGCGTCGAAGCCCGTGTTGGGTAGTTCCCCGCCCGCGTCGCGGCCCGCGTCGGTCCGCGACGGGCCCGGCACCACCGGCGACTGGCCGCCGGTGGGGTGTTCGGAGGGCGGAGGGGTCGAGGCGGGCGTGGGAGACAAGTCGCGCGGGCTGGCGGCGGGGGTGATCACCACACCGACCACCACCGCGCCCGGGTCGTCCTCCGCCAACGCCGCGTCGGCCCACGCCGCAGCAGCAAACACTAACCCGAGGCCAATCAAGGCGGCCGCACAGGCCGGCGCCGGACGCCTTGGCCCTCTCACCGCCGGTCGTCTCCTCGGGGCGCCGGTGCCCAGCCGACCCGGCCGGGGCCGCCGGCCTTTGGCCCTCCCTGCACGGGCGGGCGCTCAACGGCCTTCTCGGCGCCGGAGGCGGCGGACGCGCCGCCGTTCCCCGCCGCAGCGGTCTCCCCGACGGGTTTCCCCGTCCTCGACGCGCTTTCCGGGCCCGGCTCCGCCCTTGACGCGCTTTCCGGGTCCGGCTCCGCCTTTGACGCGTTCTCCGGGCCCGGCTCCGCCCCTGCCTGTGCCTGGGCGGCCTTCGCCCGCTCGTCGGCGCGGGCGCGTTCCAAGAGCGCGGCCAGACGCCGCCTCGAGCGCGCACGGCCGGCCAGCGCCGACCAGACGATCAACCCGGCCCCGGCCAACACCGCCAACTGCGGCCACGGCATCGCCCAAAAGCGTGCCTTTGCGCCCACCGGTCCCAGCTCCGGCGGCTCCACGCCCTCCAAAGAGAGCA
The DNA here is from genome assembly GCA_031281585.1 of Bifidobacteriaceae bacterium. Lineage (NCBI taxonomy): Bacteria > Bacillati > Actinomycetota > Actinomycetes > Bifidobacteriales > Bifidobacteriaceae > Bifidobacteriaceae bacterium. The sequence goes on from JAITFE010000143.1 coordinate 59,320, forward strand.
CCTCCGGGACCGCCTGAACCGCCGCGCCGACCGAAAACCAAGGCCACACACCGTCCACCGCCACCTCGACGCGGCGCGACTCGCCCGGCAACAACTCGACCCGCGGCGCGTCCGGGGCCGGCCAATACGCGCTACCGCCGCCCGCCTCGACGCGCCCGGTCACGTACAGCCGGGCGTTGCCCGTGTTCGTCAAATCAAACGCCAACGCCAACTCGCCGGCCCGGAACGGATTCCACGACAAGTCGTACGACCCGTTCACCGCGTCGACCTTGAGACCCGGCACCAGCTCACCGGTCACTCGCGTCATGACCCTGATCCCGAACCGCGACACCACGCCAACCCCCGGCTGCGCGTCCGCACCGGCGTTAGAAGACACCAATGCCGCGGCGATCCCCGCAGCGTGGTCTCCGGGCTCGGCGTCCGCCGGCACCCGGATGGTGAACGGCACGACCACCGTCTCCCCCGCGGGAACCTCCACCGTGGCCGGCGCGTCAATCCACGTCCCGGCGTCCACCGACGCCGACGGGTCGGCCAACATGTTGAACCGACCCGCCTGCGTGAAATAGCCGTCCGCCGCCTGCAGCAAGAACTGGGCGTCCCGATCGGCCGACAAGTTCGACACCGCTATCCGCTCAGTCGCGCTCCCGCCCGGATCCAGATCCAACTCAAACCAACGCCGCCCGTCCGGGCCGGACTCCCCAGAGGGGGCCACCGACCAACTCACAGTCGCGTCCTCGCCAGCAGACGGATCTGCCTCTTCGGCAAGCGCCGGGCAAGCCCACAAGGGCGACGCCACGCCGAGCGCGATCAGGCCGACCCACCGAGCGGGGACGCGCGTCCGGGCCGGGCCGGTCAGCACCGACCTGCCCCCGGCCTATTCGAACAGGGTTAGCGTCAGTGTCGACTGGTAGGAGCCGGCCGGCACCGTCGGGGCGGTCTTGAGCACCAACCCGGCGGAGGCCTTCCACTGTCCGGGCGCCTGCGCCGCCGAGGAGCCGACCACGTCCGCCAAAAGATCCGACCCGTCCGTCAGACCCGGCCCCGCCGGGGTGTCAAGCGACGTGGCCACCAGCACGCCGCGGGACACCTCCGTCGAGTCGCCGGCCGTGATAACCGGCTCCCAGCCGAACTGAGCCGCCGGAATCGGGGCTATCCCGGAGCCGGGAGTGGTCTCGGCGAAGTCGCTCGCCACACCCAGCACATACCAATACGCGCCAGGGTCGATCGCGGCCGGGTCGCGGCTGTCGGTCACAGTCACCACCGGCAAACTCCCCGTGAACTCCCGCACCACAGTCGGATGCGAGCCCGTCTCCGTCAGAGCCACCTCCGTGCCGGCCACGCTCATCGCCAACACCCCCGGCGCCGCCAACGCCGAGATCTCCGCCTTCACCGCCACGTCGTCCGCGTCCTGCTCGGTGTCCGCGAACGCCAGCGAACCCACACCCGTCAACAACAACCCGCCCAAACCAGCGGCAGCCAACCTGAAAACCTTCCTCACGCCAAACACATCCCTTCGTATGCTGCTAGGACGCCAGCGGCGCCACACGCCCGGCCCGACGAACCCCGGACCAAAACAAACCCACGCGCGCTCACGCGCACGCAGACCCCGAATAAGAGGCTGAAACCTCGCCCGTCAACGCGCTAGAACCCAAGCCGACACCCGAAACCGTCACCGAACCCGGCCCGTACTCCTTCACACGAGTCGTGAACGACTGAGAACCCGACTTCCCCGGCGCGATCGAGTCAAACACGCTCACCCCGTAAACCGACGAAATCGTCAACCTCGCCGGAACGCCCACCGTGTCGTTGAAAGCCGTCACCGTCAAAAACGCCTTACCCCCCATACACCGATGAGCCACCGACACACGCAAATCCAACGACGGCTCCGACGACCCGCCTGTGATCCGCGCTATGGCGTTAGCGTCTTCCTCCAAGGCGATCGGCTGATTGTCGTAGAGCACCTGGACCGGCCAATTCCCGGCCTTGGTGCCGGTGAAAGACGCCTGGTAAATGCCGGTTGGCCGCCCCTCGTCGTATTCCTCTTCTTCCGGCACTTCGGCGAATTCGCCGAAGACAAGCCCCGAACCGGCCGGGCCGGACACCGTCAGCTTGGACAAGTCGGGTAGGGCCGGAGCTCCGGTCGAAGACGAGAACCGCACTTCCACCAGGCCGGAGTTCGTTCCGCCAGCGGCGACTTCCTCAGCGGAAACGCTGTAGAAGGTCCGCTCCGCCTCGACATCCGGCGCGGACAGGAACGCCAAGATGCTCTCCGACAGATAGGATTCCTCCTCCTCGCCGTACCGTTCGACTGGTTCGCCGTCCACGTCGACCCAGAAAACGCAAACCTTGGTCGGGGTCATGGACGGCGGATAGTTCGGATCGCCCTCAACGCTGAACCGCAGTTTCCCGTCGGCGCCCGTTCGGCCCCAAAAGACCTCATAGTCCGGGGTCGCAGTCGCACTGCCCTCGGGCCTGACCGCGACCAGGCACGGGGTGGCCCAGGTGTCGTGAAGGAAATTGAACAACACGTGCGCGCCGGGCACGGGGGTGACTCCGTCGTCTGCGAAAGCGCTCACCTCGATCTGGTAGCTGCCGTTGATGGGAACCCACGACGGCTTACCGGCCGGGTCGCCTGGGGGATTCGACGGCGTGATGACCACAGTCGTCTTTGACGGATCAGCCACCAGTTCCCCTTCTTCCACCCAGGCGATTTCCAGGGGCGAATTTGACAGGTACTGGTGATTGCCGATGTACGCTGACACCTCGCATACGCCAACCTGCTCCGCTTCGACCCACACCCACCCTTGACCCAGTTCGTCGGTCTCAGCGGTGAACGTCGTGTCTTCTCCATCAAGCAGGCCTTCGCAGTCTTCGCCGCCGATTTCGAGGACGGCCTCCGCCTCTTCCACAGGCTGGCCGGACTGATCCCTGATGGTGACGACCAGAGCGTAGCTCTCGCCTTCGAGGATAGGGCCACGCGGGAACACGTCGATTGTTGAGGTGGCCGCAGACGGAGCGCCCGCAGCGGTCAGAATCCCCCCGTCAGCTCGCGCAGTCCCTGCGCTTTGGATGGCTGCTGCGCCAACGAGTCCGGCGACAGCGATTACGGTAATTCCACTTAGAAAAAGTCTTGTGGCTCGCATGGTATTCGTCCATTTCAGGCTCGATCAATGGGGCTTTAGTCACTATACACGCTCAGGGCGGGTCTCACGGGGGCGCATGCGTGCAAATCATGGCACAGGGTCGTTTCGGCAGATGTCACGGGCCGACGTGATGAGCGGGTGTTCTGGACGGACCGGCCGCCGGACGCCAAGCTAGAGGCATGGCCTTACCCGTCCAAACACAAGCCGAACCGATTCCGCTGCGGCGACGAGCCGCCCAAGGGCTCCGGAACCTGCTGACCGTCTACCCGGCCTGGGAGCCCACTCTGGCAACAATGGTGCGCAATCTGGCGGCGGTGGTCAGCGTTGGCGCGGTGACCATGGCGACGGCCAACGGGCTGCTGTCGCTGGGGCCAGCCGCCGTGGTGATCAACCTGGTTATACCGGTCGTGATCCTGGTGGCGGTGGTGCACATACGCAACACAGGGCGGTTCACGGGCGCGTTTATCGCCATGATTGTGTTGATTTTCTTGATCATCTTCCCGATCGCGTTCTTCGTTAGTGGCGGGGTGGACGGCCCGGTCCCCTACTACTTCTTCATTGGGGTGGCGGTGACCGCGCTCATGCTGCAGGGGCTGCGTGTTTACCTGGCGCTGGGCCTTGAGATTTCAGTGTTCGTGGGTTGCATGCAGTTTTCGATGACGCACCCGTGGTCCGTCATCCGGTTGCCGGAGAGCCGCCTCGCGGACACCCTCCCGATCTGCCTGGCGACGGTCGCCGTGGCGATCGCGTTGGCGGTGCATTCGGTCTACCGCTTCTACTTGCGCACGGCTCTGCAATTGGAGGGCTCCAACGAGCGGCTGGTCGACGCGGGGAAGAACAAGGACGCCTTCTTGGCTATGGCTGCGCACGAGCTCAAGACCCCCATGGCGATCATGTCCACCCACGCCCAGGAGGTTGTGCACATCCTGGCCGCGATACCGGAGCCCCCGCCCGCATTGCAACTGGCGCGGCGAGACGTGGAGATCATAGTCAGCCAAGCCGAGTCCCTGTCCGCGATGGTCTCCCAGCTGCTCGACATCAGCCGCATCAATGACGGCCGCCTGGTGCTGTCGCTCCGGCCGCTCTCACTGGCCCAAGTCATCCAGGCCACTATGGCCGAATGCGCCCCGATCTGCGCTCAGAACGGAAACCAGCTGCTGTTGGCGAGGGGGGGCGCCCAACCCCGCGTGATCGGCGACGCCGCCCGGCTGGGCCGAGTGCTGGTCAACCTGATCGCCAACGCCACCCGCCACACTCAGGGCGGCACCATCACGCTGTCCGTCACCAAAGACGAGCGCTTTGCCTGCGTCAGCGTCGAGGACACCGGCGAGGGCATGTCCCCTGAGGCCGTGGAGGCCGCCATCAAAGGCGAGGGACCGGCCGCCGCCTCATACAAGCGGCTCCCCTCGCCCCCGGCCCCCAACGCCGCCCTAGAACGCCTCCAAGCCGACGATGCCGACCAGCCCAGCCCCGCTTTCCCGTCGCCTCCCAGCCCCGCTCACGTCGCCAACGCCGCCGTTCTCCCGTCGACCGCACCCCCGGCCAGTTTGGAGGCGGCGGACCTCGCGATTGGCAACGACGCAGCCGGCGGCGACCAGGGCGCCGCCGTTTCCCTCCCGATTCCGGTGGCGGCCGGCTCCATGCACGGCGGGCTGGGCCTGGGCCTGCGCATTGTGCGCCACATTGTGGAGGCCCACGGCGGGGCGTTCATGCTTGAGAGCGAACTTGGGCGCGGGACGCGCGCCAGCTTCACGTTGCCGCTGGCCCCCTGAGGGTTGAGACTCGCCGTGAGCGCCGCCTCGGCCCATCTGGATGCCGGTCAGACCATGAAGGTCAGGCGCTGAAAGGCATAGCGGTGGTCGTCCGTCAACACCAATTCGAACGGCGGGTTGGGGCCTTGGTTCATCTTGCGCCGCAGCTTTGAGATGTGGACCCGCACGGTGTTGGTCGGCAGGCCCGAGGTGTCGTTCCACACCAGCTCCAACAATTCGGATTGGGAGAACCCTCGCCCCGGATTCGTCGCGAATAAGGCCAGCAGCTTGAGTTCTGTGGCGGTGAGCCTCAGATCGCGTCCGCCAATGGTGGCTTGTCCCGCCAAAAGGTCGATCCGCAACGGCGGCAACTCGATGGGCGCCGGGGCGCCCACCCCGGAACGCCTGAGCAGGGACTTGATCCTCGCGCTCAGCACGCCCAGGTTGAAAGGCTTGGTGATGTAGTCATCCCCGCCCGCCTCCAGCCCGCGCACAACCGAGGCGTCTTCCCCCAGCGCGGTCGCGAAGATGATCGGCACAGATGTCATCCGGCGGATCTCCGGCGCCAGGTCGAAACCCGAGCCGTCCGGCAAGAGCACGTCCAGAATCACAAGGTTCTGCGAATGCACGCGGAGAATCGCCCGCGCTTGCGCGATCGACCCGGCCACCGAAACCTGGTAGCCCTCCTCCTCCAGGTGGCGAGCCACCACGTTCGCCAACTCGGCCTCATCTTCGACAATTAGGATTCGCCCGCGGTGTTCGGAGCCCGGAGCCCGCCGTTCGACCTGGTCCACGCTCCAATCGTATCCGCAATGGCGCGGTTTTCCGGGCGGAACGTGAAATGGGGACGGTCCCATTTTCCATTCTTGGAAGATGGGACCGTCCCCATTTCGGGAAGGACGGCCTCCGTCCTAGCGGCTAGCTCTCTTCGCCCCGCCGGCGCCGCTTGGCGGCCAGCATCAGGAACAGACCGGCCAGCAGCAAGCCGAAGCTAGCTCCGAGCAAGCCGACAATCCCATCCGCACCGGTGAACGGCAGCACCACCGGCTTCACGGGCGGCGGTTGGATATCCGCCGGCGGCCCGCCGCAGGTCACTGTGAAGTTAGCCGTGTGCACGCCGGAGAGCGGACCGCGCAGCGTCAACGTGTGCACATTGCGCGGCGTGCCCTCTGGAATGACCCACTGGAAGATCGCCATGCCGTCAGAGTTGGCCCTGATCGACCCGACCGGAACCTCGCCGGAGGTGACGGCGGTGACCGTCTCGCCCGGTTGGAAGTTCAGGCCGGTGGCGGCCTGCCTGTCACCACGGCACAATGTCGGCTTCGCAACGGCGATTTCGGGAATACCCACACGCCATGGACGGTTGACAGTATTGTGCGCGGCGTCCTCTTCGATGATGGTCAAGATGTCGCCGACCTCGGCCGCCGGCTCCAGTTGGCAGGTCCAAACGCGGTTGGCGCCAACAGTCGCCTGGCAGAGCACGTTCCCCTGGTCGTCCGTGACGGTGATCCGGTTGCCCTGTTCCTCGCCCAGGCCGCTGAGGGTCTCCCCAGCCGTCGGATCCGGAACCGGCGTGATCGGAGCGGTCGAGTCGATGGTCACACGGCGCTCCTCGGAGACGTTGTTCGCCGCGTCCACCACCGTGACCTCAACCACGGTGCCGTCAGGCAGCGCGGGGTCGAAGCTGCAGGACCATGTGCCGTCAGGCCTGACCTGCGACCGGCAGAGCTCCTGGCCGGTCGAGGGGTCGGTGACCACGACGACCAAGTCGCCCTGAGCGGCATCGCGCAAGTCGTCTGCGGGAACGAAACCGGTGACCTCGTCGCCACGTGACGGCTCAAGGACCGGCGTGCCCGGCGCTACGCCATCGACAACGATGTTCGAATCGTTGGCGTTGCCGGCCTTGTCGACAACCGCGACCGTAACCTCTTCGCCGTCTGGCAGCCTCGGGTTGATTGGGCAGTTGAACGTGCCGTCCGGCCTGACCGGGCATGTGGTGACGACGTTGCCGTCCTCATCCGTGATGACCACAACCAAGTCGCCGTGCGCCGCGTCCCCCAGATCCTCGTCAGCCACATGACCGGTGACGTTCGTGCCGTTGGACTCGTTGATGACCGGGTCGCCCGGCGGGACGGCATCGACCACCTTGTCAACTGGATGCGAGCCGTTGCCGGCCGGATCGGTGATGACAACGTGGATTGTCTCGCCGTCTGGCACCGCCGGGACAATTGGGCAATCGAACGTGCCGTTCGGAAGAACCGGGCAGGTGGCCACGACGTTGCCGCTGTCATCGGTGATGACAACCGCCAAGTCGCCATCCGCCGCGTCGCCCTTGTCGGCTTCCGTGACCTCGCCGGTGACGTGCTTGCCGTCCGACTCGTCGACGCTCGGCTTGCCGGGCGCCACGCCGTCGGTGATGATCTCCACCGGCGGATGGGTCTGGTTGCCCGCCGGATCCTCGATGACCACGATCAGATCGGTGCCATCTGGGACTCTCGGAACGATTGGGCAGTCGAACGTGCCGTCGCCGTTGACCGGGCAGGTGGCGACGACGTTGCCGTCCTCGTCAGTGACCACCACGACCAACAGGCCGTCTTCGGCGTCTTCCAGATCCTCGTCCGCGACCGAGCCGCCAATGTGGCCGCCGTCAGACGGATCCACAATCGGCTGGCCGGGCGCGATCCCGTCGGTGATGATCTCCACCGGCGGATCGGTCTGGTTGTGCGCCTTGTCCTCAATGACCACCTGCAGTTCGGTGCCGTCCGGAACCTTCGGAACGATCGGGCAGTCGAACGTGCCATCGGGCTTGACCGGGCAAGTGGCGATGACGTTGCCGTCCTCGTCCTTGACCACCACGGTCAGCTCGTTCTTGGCGGCGTCATCCAGGTCATCATCCGCGACCGTGCCGTCAACGTGGCCGCCGTTAGACGGGTTGACGATCGGCTCTCCGGGCGGCGTCCCGTCGGTGAACGTGACGTGGGCCTTGGCGGCCCCGCTCGGTGCGAGGACGCCATCGGCGATCATAATCGGCTGGCCGTCGATCGTCGCCGTGATGTCATGCGTGCCCACGGCGCCGAAGTAGGTGACGTGAGCGGCAATGCTGCCGATCAGCGGGTTCGGAACGGAGAAGTCGATCAGGCTGGTGTGGGCGATCACCCGTGCGGGGCCAACCACACGCGTGATGTTGTCGCCCGTCCACGTCTGAACCGGCACCTCGAACTCGACATCGCAGGTCACTTGAACGTTGCCGTTCCAGCAAGCCGCCAGGTTGCCGTAGTCGTCCCGCACGACCGCCAACACGGTCTGCCCTGCCGGGTCGTCTTCCCTGGCGGACGCGTCCGGGCTGATCAGCTCGCTGTGCAGGGCTGACGGACGCCAACCGGTGAAGACCACCTCGCGCTGGTACACGTTGCCGTTCGGCTCGGTCGGGAGCGCCACGCCGTTGAGCTTGGCGCCGATCAGCGCCGCGCCCGCTTGGGTTGTGACGATCTGGAACTTCGCCTGGCCGTTCAGATCAGTGGTGAACGAACCGGCGCCGCAACCGGCGCTGTTCGGCAGCGGAGCTTTGACCGTGACATGGGCGGGCAGGTTCGGAGCCACGCAAGCGCCGCTTGCCGGCTTCAGGCCGCTCGCCGTTTGCCCCAGCACCGTGGCCGTGACCGTGTAGGAGGAGACGCCGTTGGCGAACACCGCCGGCGCGGCCGGATCGGTCTGCGCCACGGTGAAAGATCCCTCGGTGCCCGTGGGCGACCCGAACTTGACGGTGCCTGAGCCCGCGTCATAGGTCGAGCCAGCCTGGACCACGCTCCCCGTGACCGTGAAGTCGCCCTCGTAGTCGGAGACCACCCGGACGTAGGCCAGACCCGGCGTGTAAACGCCTTGACCGTAGTCCGCGCCCAGCTTGCATTCATCCGGGACTGTTGTCAGGTTCCGCGCGCAGGTTGTGACCGTGATGGTCTTCGAGGTGGGCGGCGTGTTGCCGTCCACGAAGACCGGGGTCCCCAGCGCGCCCGCCTGGGTGGCCGGCAGCGTGAACGTCACAGGCAGGCCGCCGATGCCGTTCCCGTACTGATCCTGCACCACCACACGCGCCCAAGACTGGGCCACCAGGTCGTTCAACACCGTTGGGCCGTAGGTCTCGAAGGAGGCCTGCGTGCTCGGATCGAACGGACCGGGCAGGAACTCCGCGCCCACGATGGTCGGGGCCTGCGCAGGTCCGACCGCCACGGCGGGCGAGCCCACGAACGCCTTCACCCAAACCCAGACGGCCTGGTTGTTCGGCGCCGCGAAATCGAAGGTCGCAATGCCGTTGGCGTCCGACACGCCGGCGTTGACCGGGGTGTAGGAACCGGTGCCCGGCCCTTGGGCCGTGCCGATGATCCATTCGAACCGCACCGCTTCGCCCGCCTTCGCGTTGTCGTCCGCGTCCTTCACAACGACCTGGGCCGTGTGCTTCTCCGTCCCGCCGACGTGCTTCTCAGTTCCGGCGGTCGGGATGGTCAGCACCGAGTTCGGGCCGGAGACCGGACCGGATTGGAACACGACCCGCGCTTGCCCGTTGCGGTTGGCCAGAACAGTTCCGGACGAGTCCTTCACCGTCTGAATGGCGCCGACCGACGCGGCGGGCGCGGTGATGTTCGCGCTCACCCCGTAGAACGGCTGCGCCGCGGTGTTGGCCTTGTTGGACACAACCGAGATGCCAGCCTCGCCGTTCGCGACCGGAACCGCCACATCGCGCGGACCCGCGCCTGGGTTCGGACCGCCGATAACCGACACGTCAGCCGGCACGTGGAAGGTGACCACGCCCGAGTTGGCGGGGTTGTCTTCCGCGTCGAACACCTTGGCGACCACAGGCAATTGGCTGGAGCCGTTGGCCGTCGCCGTGCCGGCCGGTTCGACCAGCCACGACTTGTCCGCCTTTGGCGGGCCAGCCTTATACCCAATGGTGAATTGAACCGGAGCGATGGCGGTCCACTGGTTCGTCCCAGTCGCCACCTGCACCACGCCGGTGTAGGTGCCGGCCACGGCCGTGTACAGGTCCCAGGTGTAGGTGCCGTACGAACCGGAACCGGGGACGCCCGTGAAGCCTTCCGCACCGCCGGACTGAACGATCTTCAGATCGGGATCCAAACCGTACAACCGAACTGGTGCGTTCGGGACCAGGATCTGCGAAGCGGAGTTCACAGTCACCGTCACCGTGTACCTATCAGCCGGGTTGTTCACGGCCTCCGGCCAGTTGGCCGGGTTGGACGCGTCCGGGCTCACCGTGTAGGAGGAATTAGACGCGTCCGGCGGCCCGGAGTCGAACGACACCTGCTTGGGCGCACCGTTCACCAGCGTTCCGCCAATGGTGGCGGACGCGTCGAATGTGCCCGGCTCCTTCGACGTGATGTACACCAGCGCCTTGCCGTGCTGGTCGCACCAGGCTGGCTTGTTCGAGTCGTAGAAGTCGCAGGACGTGACCGACCCGGTAGTGGGCGCCAGAGTGGGGCCCTCCACGTCCGTGGCTACGTCGGAGATAGTGAACTGAACGTCCACGCCCGCCTTCGCGTTGCCGTTGACGTCCCGCACCAGCACCCAAGCCGAGTGCGGCGATGTCCCGTTCGCCAGGACCGTGTTGTTCGAGACCTCGAACAAGGACGTCGAGGCGTTCGCGCCTGTCGGCTCGAACACCAACGACACCGGCGAGCCGATGACCACGTCACCCGAAGCCGGGCCGCCCGTCGCCTTCCAAACGCCAGCCGTGGTGGTGGCGAACACCGTGGAGGCCACGCCGTCCGCGTCCGTCGAAACGCTGCGGACAGGCGGGACAATGCCCGGCACCACGCTCAGTCCGTCCGGGGTGTAGGGCGTCAACGTGATTGCCACCGGCGTGTTGGCAATCCTCACCGGGTTGTCGAAGGAGTCCTTCAACTCCACCGTGACGGTGTAGGAATCCGTCGCCAACCCGGTCGCGTCCCTGGGCCCAGCCGGCGTCTTGGAGATCACCGAATGGCTCAGATCGACCGGACCGGCCACGAAGTTCACCGCCGCAGGCGAACCGCCCACGATCCCCTGATACGTGCCGGCGGATCCCTTCTTCGCCTCGGCGGTCACCTGATAGGGGCCGGCCACCTGCGAGACCAAGCGCAGCCGCGCCTCGCCGTTTGAGTCGACCGCCACTTCGGCGTTCGTCCCGCTGACCAGGCTGGTGCCAGCCGGCACCGCGAACCGCACAAACGCGTCAGTCACGGGATTGTTGTTCGCGTCACGGACGGTCGCGGTCACAACCTGCTCCTCGACTCCGTCGGCCCGCGATGTGCCAGCTGGCGGTGTCAAGAAGGTCTTGGACGGATCAAAGCTGATGGGACCCGCCACAAACTCGATCAACTGGTCGGCCACAGGGATTGCCTCTGTGCCGATCAACGCGTTGGCCTTGTACTTGCCGGCGTTGGTCGAAGTGAAGTGAACCGTGACCTTGCCGTCTGCGCCAGTCAGATACGGGGCGGCCTCAACGATCGTGACCACTCCCGGAGCGGTGACCGCGCCCACGGGGCTGAATGAGAACGACACCTCGGCGTCCTTCACCAGCAGATGGGTCGGCGACGAGTCGCGCACCGTCACCACCGCGGTGAACTCAGCCAAGCCATTCGCCGTCACCGGCGTGGTCGGAGTGATGTTCCAATCCGAGTCGGGAGCCGAAGGACCATTCGTGTCGAACACCACCACACGGGGGCTGCCGATGCTGACCGACGCGACCGCAGCGGTCACGGTGGCCTCTACCGGCGACGGCGAGGCGATCAGCGCCTGAGCCGAACCCACCAAGCTGGTGGTCTGCGGGCACTCGTACGCCGAGCAGCCAACGGTCACGAAGTGCGCCGGGCCGCCCGTCGGCAAGGTGAAGGTCACGACTGCGCCCTCCACCAAGTTGTCGTTGGCGTCCCGCACCGTCGCAGTCGCCGAGTGCGTCTTGGCGTTATCCGACAACACCACACCCGTTGACGTGGTGAACGCGGAATGGGATGCATCTGCCGGACCATGCACGAACACCGCAGGCCTGGTGGTCTGAGCGTCGGGCACCTGCCCCTGGACAGCGCCCGAGACGACCTCGGCACGAACTTGGTATGTGCCTGCCACTGGCTGCGTGAACGACAGTTCGGCCTTGCCGTCGGCGTCGGTCGAAACCGTCCCGCCGGCGGTCCAAGTCGCCGTGTTCTCCAAACGGTAGGAGAACGACACGTTGCGGCTCGCGACGAAAACGTTTCCGGAAGTGTCCCTCAGGGTGACTCTCGCCGTGTGCGAATCGACGCCAGCCACAGTGGTTGTGGAAGGCATCGTGGTGATAACGAACTCAGAACCGGCCAGCGACAGCGGAGTGTTCCTGAACTCCACCTTTGCGGGCGAGCCATTCGTGATGCTGTTGGCGCCGATCCTCGCGGTCACGTCGAACACACCGGTCTTGGTTGACACCAAAACCAACCGGGCGGTGCCCTTCACGCCGCCGTCGGTCCCATCCGATGTGGCCACCGTGACCGGGCCAGACACCAACGAGCCGTTGACCTTCGCTTTGACATCGGTCGGGAAGGTGAACACAACGGAGGCCCCAGGCACCGGGTTGTCCTTCGAGTCCTTGACCTCGGCCAGAACGACTTGTTCGTCCGCGCCGTTGGCGGTTGCCGCCGCAGTCGGGGAAACCAAACGGCTGCTGTCAGCGGACGGGTCGCCTGCGACGAACACGATGGTCCACTCCGGCGGCGTCAGGTTCGGGTTATCTTCCCGTGGAACCTCGCCGGCGCCAATCAGGACCGTCACCTTCCAAGTGCCCGCATATTCGGTCTTGAAATCGAGCGTGGCTACGCCGTTGAGCTCGGTTGTGACCGCCTGGCTGGTCGCCGAAGCGCCCGCGCGGGTGTCAACCGGGGTCACCACCACGGTGGCCGATGAGCCGTTCAGCAATTCGTTGGCATCGTTTCGCAACGTCACCTTGACCTGGTAGCCGTCGTGACCGTCCGCCACCACCTTGGTGGTGCTCGTGTTGGTGCCCAACGGATCGACCCGGAACCTTGAAGTCAGGGTCGAGGCCGGGTCGCTCTTGAAGTTGACCTTCTTTACGGCGCTCAGATGGTTGTCATACTCGGCGCGCACGTCGACACCCATCTTCTCCCACACCGAGAAGATGTTAGCCGAGGCCATGCCGTTCGCCAGCGACTGCGCAGACGTGAACATTGGACCAGACGTGGCGCTGTTGAACTTCGGTCCACTCTCCGAATCTGGGTACAACAGGCGCAACACCACAGATTCGCCCGGAACCGGGTTGCCCTGGGCGTCTTGCACCTTGACCCTGGCGTATGCGGGCGCCAAACCGTTGGCCGGCTTGGTGTCCGAGTCGACCTCGAAGGAGTCCAAGGTCTTTTGCCAACTGACGGGCCCGTGCACAAAGGTGGCCGACTTGGGCGACTGGGCGACCTCAACGCTGGCGATGGTCGCGCTGATTTCCCAATCAGTCGCCACCAGCGAGGTGAAGTCGCGCGCCGCGATGCCCGAAGCGTTGGTCGGAACCGCTGGCCACGCGCCTGAAACCTCATGGCCGTCCAGATCCCTGTACTTGTAGGAGAACACCACGCTCGCCGCGTTCGCGCCCACCAGGTTGTTCTGAGAGTCCCTCACCTCAACCTGGGCCGTGTGCGTCTGCGTCCCGTCCGCAATCCGCGTGCCAACCGGACTTCCGCCCGTCGCGGTCGTTGGGATTGACAGCGTTGAGTTCGACGGATCGGCGGCGTCCGGCGTGAACACCACCCGTGCGTTGCCCGAGCGACCGGCCAGCACCGCGCCAGCCGGGTTCTTCACGGTCGAAAGGGCTCCGACCGAGGCGGTGGGCGCGCTGATGTCGGCGCTCACCCCGTAGAACGGATTCGCAGTGTCATTCGCCTTCTTGGACACGACCGAGATGGCGGCCTCGCCGTTGACGACAGAAACCACCACATTGCGCGGCCCCGGGGTCGGGTCGCCAGCGACCAACACGTCCGCTGGCACATGGAACGTGACTTGGCCCGAAGCCGCTGGGTTGTTCGACGCGTCGAACAGCTTCGCGACCACCGGCAGCGCATCGGTCCCGTTCGCGGTCGCGGTGCCAGCCGGCTCCACCAACCACGAGTTGTTCGGGACTGGCGGCCCGCCGATGAAGCGCAGAGCGACAGACTTGCCAATCTTCTGCCAGCCGTAGTTCCCGTCCGCGCCCTTGGCCCAGACTTCGACATCAGCCGAGTAGTTCCCGGACACGTCCGAGGTCACGTCCCAGTAGTAGGTGCCGTAGTAACCCGACCGGGAGTCGCCGGTGAGCTGCGGGTCCTCGTTGGTCTGAGGAGTCACGACAAGCGGACCGCCTACGGGGGTGCTCAGGCGCACATTGGCCTTGTCGACCAGGATGTCCAGGACCGAGACGACCTCGACCTTGATCCGGTAAGAGCCACCAACGACCACCGATGTGCTTGGCGAGTCGTCTGTGTTCGGGCTCACCGTCCGCGACGACCTGCTGGGGTCAGGTTCGCCCGCTGAGAACTGAACGTATTGTGGCGAATTGGAGACTAGTTGAGCCGGATCAACCGAGCCGCCAAGGTAGGCGTTCACGGCAAAAGAGCCGGGCTCTTTGGAATTGATGTTCACTTTGGCTTCGCCGTTAGCGTCTGACTTCACCGGGTTGGCTCCCACCAGAGTTGGGCCAATGATGTCAGTGGCACCCGGATCAACAGCAAAGAACACATTCTGGTCGGCCACCAGATTGTCGAACGCGTCCCTGACCGTCACCGTGGCAGTGTGAATGTCAGAGCCGTCGGCATATGCGCTGCTGCCCGTAGTGACCAGCGAGGACTTGAGGGCGGTTGCCGGACCGGCCACGAACCTGATCTGTTGATCCTCCGCTCTGGCGTTGCCACCCCCTACACCCGCGTTGACGGTGTAGGTCTTGGCCTGCGTTGAAGTGAACTTGACTTTGACCTGCCCATTGGCATCGGTGGTGTAGGGCCCGGCTGGCGAGACCGTCACACCAGCCTGGTCGAAGTCGAAGGTGACCGGCTTGCCGGAGAGGTGAATGTCGTTGACGTCCCGCACCGTCACCACGGCATCGTAGGCAGCTTGACCGTTGGCCACCAGCGAGTTCACGGTCGGATCTGGGGTGATCTGCAGCGTTGAGCGATCAGGCGACGGGCCTCCTGGCACGAAGCTGAACACGTGGCTAGCCACCGGGGTGCCAGTTGTGCCGTTAAGCCAGATCTTCAGCGTGACGTCTTCGGCATTGGGGCCAGACTTCTTGATCAACGCCTTGGCCTTGCCGAGCAGCGAACTCGTCTGTTCGAGCGGACCCTGGCCAAGATTGGTGCCGTTGTCTTCGACAAAGTGTCCGAGCGAGGTTTCAAGAGTGAAGAAGACGCTGGTCGACGGAACCAGGTTGTTATGCGAATCCCGCAACGTAACGTCGGCGAAGTGCAAGCCAATGTCATCTGGCAGCGCGTCTCCCGAGGAATAGTCCACCGAACTCTTTGTCCAGTCGACGCCATCAGCGACGAATTCCACATCGACTGAGGTCACAGTGCCGTGGGGCTCTGTGGCTATCAGGTTGCCAGCAGCCTTCACGGTGATCCGGTAGACACCTGCCACCGTGGTCCGGAAGTCGTAGGTAGCAACGCCTGGTTCAACGGTTGTACCCGAGCGGATCCCCGCGCCCACAAGGACTTCTGGGCCGCCTGGCAAGAGCTGGGCGTAAATGTCAACCGGTTCGTTGGTGAGCACATGCCCAGCCGCGTCACGGGTGTTCACTTGCACCCGGTAGTAGTCCACGTTGTCGGCAATGGCCTTGTCTGGCGACCGGTTCGTGGTTGCGCGGGTCACCGTGAACCAAGACTCGGAAGCGCTCACCGGTTGGTTCGAGAAGTTTGCCTTCGGGCGCGCGCTGTCCGGGCCTGGCGATGACACCCCCCCGAAGGTGCCCTTGACCGGGAAGCCGCCCTCGTAGTAGCTGAAGATCTGAACGCTGCACTTGCCGTCCGCACCAGTCGGGTCGCCTTGGCCGTTGACCGTGGTGATCTTGGCGCCAGTCGAGCCATTGCCGAACCGCGGGCCCTGATCACCTGAATAGACCAACTCGAAGGTGCAACCGCTTGTGTCGCCCGCGATCGGGTTATGGTCGGCATCTTGCACAATCATGTAGGCATCCACCGCCGAGGCGCCGTCTGCCCGGTGATTCTGCGGGTCGACCCACAAGGATGCGACCGTGTTGCCCGGGTGAACCGGGCCGGGGACGAACGTCAGCTTTACGTGGTCGCGGTCGGTCAGAACAACCGCCGGGTTGGCGTCGGTCTTGACCGTGGTGATCGCGCCGGCGTTCTTAACGGCCGCGGACACCTTGTACGGGCTGCCCGCAGCAAGGCTTGAAGTCACGGAGATCTGGGCCGAACCAGCCGAGACCGGGACCTCGATGGTGTTCGGCCCAGACGTGGCCCCCACCGACACATCGGCGGGGATGGTGAACACAATGGTGCCCGTCCCGGCCGCGTTGCCGTTGGCGTCTCTCGCCTCGACTTTGACTATCTGCGGCGAAGTGCCGTTGGCGGTGGCGGTGCCGTTGGGCTGAACCAGCCACGAGGTGTCCGCCACAACCGGGCCGGAGCCGAAGACCACATGCGCTTTCCCGTCATTTCTGACAGGCGAGTCTTGCTCGTTGCGGACCGCGTTGATTGAGCCGCCGCCCACAGTGGCCGTGACCTCGTAGTAGGGGCCAACCGTGGTGGCCGGATCGGAATCGTTGGCCGTGGTGGAGGTGACGTTGATGCTGGCATAGCCATTCACCGTTGTCACGGGAACCGGCATTGGCCCGGTGTAGGTTTGGCCGCCCACGATGACCTTGGTCAGTTCCGGGATGGTGAAGATGACCTGTTGGCCATCCGCAACGTCGTTGCCCAGGCCGTCCTTGATCCTCGCTTTGACGGTCAGAATCTCCGTGCCGTTGGCCTCGACCGAGCCGGCCGGCTCAATCAGCCAGGACGAACCGGCAACCCCATCATCCGGGTCGAACACCAGGTGGGCTTCGCCGTCGTTGCGCACCGGTTGGGCCGCCGCCGTGTCAACGGTCTTGACTGCGGTGATCGAAACACTGCCGGCCTTGGCCGTGACCACATGGTACGGCGGGGTGTTGTTGTTGGTCGCGTCAGTCGCCGCGACCGCGATCGTGGCGACGCCGTTGGTGGTTGTCGCCGTGACCGTGGTGGAAGGCCCTGCCTGTGCGCCAGCCGAGGTGCCGGCCGGGATGGAGAAGGTCACAACGGTGCCGTTCTCCATGTTGTTGCCGTTGCAGTCCCGCACGTGGGCTTTCACGTCCTGCGTGATCGTCCCGACCTTCACCGAACCGCCCGGCTCGACCAGCCAGCTCTCCGCCGCGCAAGGGGTGGGGTCCGACCTGTACTCCAGGTGAACTTGCCCATCGGTCCGCAGCGGCGCGGCGGCCTCGGCCTGGTCGCGGACCGTCTGGATTGTGAAGCTGTTCACCACTCTCGCGGTGACCACATGGTACGGCGGGGTCTTGTCCCAGGTGGCGACCGTCGAGGTCACCTCGATGGTCGCGTACCCGCCGACTGTCGAGACCCTGACCCACGCCGGCCCGGATGTCGCGCCGACCTTGGTGCCGGTCGGGATGTAGAACTCGACCTCTGTTCCGTCAGCGACGTTGTTCTTCTGCCCGTCACGCAAATGCGCCTTCACGATCAACGTTTGCGTGCCGTTAGCCACGGCGTTGCCAGACGGCTCGACCAGCCAGGACTCATCCTGCGTCGCCGGTTCGGGCTGGAACTCCAGCCACACTTCGCCGTTCAAGCGGATTGGCGTTGACGCTTCGGCCGCGTTGCGGACGTTCGCCACCGCCTGCCCCTCGACCTTTGCGGTGATGACGTGATGCGCCGGGGTGTTGTCGTCCGTAGCGTCGCTCGCGGTCACAGTGATCGAGGCGAGGCCGCCGGTTGTGGTCGTGTTCACATCGCGTGGGCCCTCGACTCCGTCCACCCACGTGCCGGCCGGGATGTGGAAGACGACCGGCGTGCCGTTAGCCACGGCGTTGCCCTGGTCGTCCTCCGCCCGAACCCGAACCTCATACGAGTCGACCTTGTTGGCGTTCACGTTTGGATCGTTGTCCGGCTGAATCAACCACATGTTGGAGACCGGCATCGGATCAAAGACCAACTCCACACGGCCGTCCTGCTGGCCGTCGTTCGCCGTCTCGGCCGCGTTCTTGACCGCCAAGATGTCGACGCTGCTGGTGATCTTCGCTGTGATCACATAGTCCGCCGCTCTCGTGGTCTTGTAGAGCACGGTGGCGTATCCGTCCACAACCGGCACGCTCGTGGTGGTTCCAGCCGTGCCGCCGGGAACGTCAGAGCCGTTCACAACAGCGGTCAAGTTCGCCGGGACCGCGAAGATGACGCTTCCGGTCTTCACGTCATTGCCCAGGTCGTCCTTGGCGTGCACCTTGACCGTCAGCGTATCCGAGCCGTTCGCGAACTTGTTGTTCGGACTCGGTTGAACGAGCCAAGCGGAAGACACGGGCTTGTTGTCGAAGACCAGGTGGGCTTCGCCGTTGGTCCGCACCGGTTGGGCCGCCGCCGTGTCGACATTCTTGACCGCCGTGATCGAAACGTTTCCGGCCTTCGCCGTCACCACGTGGTACGGCGGTGTGTTGTCCCAGGTGGCGTCCGTCGCGGCGACCGCGATCGTGGCGACACCGTTGGTTGTGGTCGCCGTGACCGTGGTCGAAGGACCCTGCTGCGCCCCGACCGAAGTCCCGGTCGGGATGGTGAACGTCACAACCGTGCCGTTCGCCACGCTGTTCCCGTTGCAATCCCGCACATGGGCCTTGACATCTTGAATGGGCCCGCCAACCTCGACCGAGCCGGTCGGCTCGACCAGCCAGCTCTCAGCCGCGCAGGGAGTCGGAACGGACGTGTACTCCAGGCGGACCTGGCCGTCGCTACGCAGCGGCGGCGCGGATTCGGCCGCGTCGCGCACCGCGACGATGCCCGTGCTGCCGACCTGGGCGGTCACCACATGGTAGGGGGGTGTCTTGTCCCAAGTGATGACCGTGGAACTGACCTGAATGGTGGCGTACCCGCCCTGCGTGGTTGCTGTCACGTAAGCCGGCCCGGATGTGGCGCCAACCTTCGTACCCGCCGGGATGTAGAACTGCACGGCGGTGCCGTCAATGACGTTGTTTTGGAACTCGCCGCGCAAGTGTGCCTTAACGGTCAGAGTCTCAACCCCGTCAGCCATCACAGAACCGGACGGTTGGACCAACCACGACTCGCTCTGAGCCCAGCCAACCGGCTGGTACTCCAGCCAGACTTCGCCGTTGGTGCGGATCGGCGTGGCGGCCTCGGCCGCATTGCGCACGGCGTTGACTCCCGCTCCGCCGATCTTCGCCCTGATGACATGGTGTGCCGGATCGCCGTCGTCCGTGGCGTTGCTGGACGACGCGGCGATCGAGGCGTAACCGTTGACGGTTGTCCTTGTGACGTCGCGCGGACCTTCCACTCCGTCAACCCAAATACCTGCGGGAATGGAGAAGACGACCTCGGCGCCGTCAACGGCATCGTTCCCGAATTCGTCCTGGGCGTGCACCTGAACGGTGTAGAAGTCGGACTTGTTGGCCTGCTTGTTCGTGTCGTTGTCCGGCTGGATCAGCCACGAGTATTGGGCAACCGGCGGCTTCGCCTCGAAGGTCAACTCGACCCTGCCGTCTTGCTGGCCGTCAGTCGCTGTCTCAGCCTGGTTCTTGACGGCCAAGATCGAAGCATTGCCGGTCTTGGCTGTGATCACGTAGTCCGCCGCCGTTGTGGTCTTGTAGGCAACGGTCGCGTAGCCATTGACGATCGCGACGTCGATTGTGCTGGTGCCGCCAGCGCCGCCCACGACTTGGGCGGCCCCCGCAACCGCGGTCACGTTGGCAGGGACGGCGAAGGCGATGGCGCCCGTCTTGACGTCGTTGCCGTCCTTGTCCCGCGCGTGGACCCGCACGGTGAGCGTCGTTTGGCCGTCGGCCAGGACCTTCTTCGGGTCGGGCTGGATCAGCCACGAGGTGGCCTCGCTCACCGGGCCGTTCTCGTACTCCAAACGGACTTCGCCGTCGGTGCGCGTCGGGTTGGCCGCCGGAGTGTCAACGGTCTTAACCGCTTTGATCTGCGGCGCGTTTGGCACGCTCGTGTCAGTGATGTTGGCGGTCACAACGTAGTACGCCGGACTGTTGTCCCAAGTGGCGTTGGTCGAAGTGACCTGAATGGTCGCCAGGCCGCCGTTGGTGAGAGCGTCAACGTTCGCGGGGCCGTTCTGCCCGCCGGCGGAGGTCCCGGCCGGAATGTGGAAAGTGACCTTGGTGCCGTTGGCCACGTTGTTGCCCGAACCATCGCGAAGGTGGGCGGAAACGGGCCAGGTGTCCGTGCCGTTGGCCAGGGGCGTGGTGGCAGACGACGGCTGGATCAGCCATGAGTTGCCCTCGGCAGCCGGTCCGGGCTTCAGCTTCGCGTACTTGTTGCCGCCGGTCACAAGGGTTGCGGACAACGAGCTTCCCAGCGTGACCTTGATTTCCCAGCCGGGGTCGAGGTTGTCTTTCGTGCCGGTGAAGGGCGCCGTGTACTCGCCGGGCACGGCGCTGTTGTGGGTGAACGCGCCCACGCTGATGCCGCTGTTGGGGTCCACGCCGGCGCCGACAATGTCGTTCGCAGCGTTGATCACCGGGTAGTTGTTCTGGTCCCACACGTGGACCGTGATGGTGCCCGCGTCAACGCCGTTGGCGACCAACACAGCGGTCGACACGTTGAAGTCGGCGCCTGTGTACGGCACGTTCGCCCAGACCAGCGTCTTGGGCGAGCCTTCGGCCGCTTGCCAGGTGCCGTTTTCCAGCTGGATCTCCGCAGTGATCACGCAGGAGCCGGGAACCGTGGCGTTGACTTCAGTGCGGTACTTGCCTGTGGCAGAAGATTGGTTGGATATGGTCTTCTGGCCATTCGCGGTGAACGTGGCGGTGCAGGTCGCGGATGGTGCGTTTGTCAAGGTGAAACGCACCGGGGTGTTTTCGGTGGGGTTGTGACGCCCCGCGTCCCACACCCGGACTCCCGGATGGAAGGCGACACCGGGGTTGTGGTCCACCGGGGAGCCATCCGGTTGGTCGGCGGGGTTGTCCCAGTTGTCCTGCGGCGAGGTCTCGCCCGGGTACTCGACCGGGTCGCCCAGCACGAAGACCCCTCCGCTGACCGGCGGGGTCACGAAGTTTGCCGTGACGTAGCGCTTCTCCGGAACGGGCGGAACGGTGGCGTCCCGCAGGTCGTGGCTCAACGCCTGGTCTTCAGCGGTGTAGTGAACCACGATGTTCTTGGCGCCTTGGATGGAGGCGTACACGTCAAGGGTGTACACGCCGGTGGTGCACTGGCCCGCGTTGAGCGGGACGGAGCAACTGAAGGTGCCGTTGTTGGCGAAGTAGACCCCGGTGTCGGAGCTGGTCGCGCTCAGGCGCGCGATGCCGCCGGTGTACGGATTCAGCGCCGAGTCCTTCAGCGTCGCGGTGATTGTCTGCTT
>JAITFE010000144.1 GCA_031281585.1 Bifidobacteriaceae bacterium
CTAGACGAGGGTCTTGCTCGGGAGGTTAGCGTAGTCGTTGTGGAGCTAAGTTACGGGCTTTCAGCCAGTGATTTGAGCCGGATGCCCCAATACGACATGAGCTGGCGCAATCGCGCCTCATACGGGTTTCGCGTCGCAGCAGGCGGTGTTTCGTCAGGTGACGCACCTTGTACTCCGTGAAAGATGCCCGCCATACGCGGAGTCGCACCTGAGTTCTGCGGCACCAAAGACTGGACGCGTCCGGGCGGCCACCAAGCGAGCCAAGGCGCAGGCCGAGGCGGATCGCCGGCTGTTGCAGGAAATCAGGTCCAACCCGCAAGAGGCGCTTGGAGACCGGGGATTCGACGAAATCGAATGGGTCTTCTTCGCGCATGGCGGCCGCGACGGAGTGGTGGGACCCGAACCGGAGTTGCTTGAATTGCTCAACATGGAACCCAAGATCCCCTACCGGATCGTCCTGGAGCCCTTCGATGGGTGAGCCAAAGGAGTGCAGGTGGCAGCGGTAAGCCAAAGACACTGGACCCGCAGGCAGTGGGACAAGTTCTGGGCGCAATGCGACGAGGGGGTCCTCAGCGCGCCAGCAAACTTCGCGCGTGCCACGGACGTATTGGAGGCCATCATCCAGGAAACGAACGGCCCCGATCTCGACTACACCATCAGGTCGCTACGGCTCTTGGGGCACTGGTACGTCGAGCTTGCACGGGAGGATTACACGTGCGAACAATGGGCGCGCCTGCTCGGATGGGATGAGCGGCCCCCGAGCGACATTACCAGCGAGCAACCGCCTCCGAAGAGAAACCTGTCGATCACTCTCAGCGCCGTCGCGGGCTGCTTGGAGGCCTATTGCGCGGAGGTCGACAGGCGTCTCATATCGGGAGCCCGTTGGGTTTGTTGGCGTGGCGGCTATGCCGATGACCCGCGCAACGGGCAACTTCGCCTCGACGTCGGCGACCCAACGAACCCGCACGGCGTTGGGGCCTACACCTTCTTGGTGCTGAACAACAGCTATGAGCACCAGTTCAGGCCCGACGCGCCCGGTTATGAGCCACCCAACCCGGGCCGGATGGCCGACCTCGTCGCGACCCGCGTGCTGGAACGCCACGAGTTCGTCGAACGCAATGGGTCGCCCGTCTGGCAGGTCGCCCCGACCGGCCCCAGGGCCTTCGAAGGGCGCCATCCCATGAGGCGGGTTCCGGCCAGGCTCATGGACGCCTACCGCAAAGGCGAGATCGGAATGCCCACGGTCCACCGGGGACCGGAGCCACCGCCGGACCCTGACCCGCAAGTCGGCATGGGCTGACCACGCCCGCGGCGGCTGGCCGCGACCCGCCTTTCCAAAAGGGGCGGGCGCCAACCCGTCCGGGGCAGCCTGTTCACCAGGTGCGGCCGAAGGACGCCCTCGCCAGCAGGGACACGGCCAGGACCGCCGCCGCCGCGAAGGGCCACAAGGCCAGCAGGCCGTAGGAGGTCAGGACGACCGGGGCCTCTTCGGCCGAGGCGGCCAGCGCCGGCGAGCCGAAGCCGCCGCTCAAGCCGACCCCGGTCGCCCAGCACGCGAGCGAGCCGAGGACCGATCCGCCCATCCACAAACCCGCCCGCCCCAGGGGCGCCGGCCGGTCCGACCAGCGGACTAGGAGCGCGCCCGCCACAAGGCCGGGCGCCAAGGTCAGCGCGCCGAACCAGAGGTCCTGGAGGGCACCGAAGTCCGTGTCGGATTGCGCGTACCAGAAGTTCCCAGCCCAAAGCGCCGCCGGCCGGGGCGAGACGACCAGCCAAACCCAGCCAAGCAGGACTCCCAACAGGGCTTGGGTGCCAAGTCCCCAGACGGCATCGTGCGCCAACGAACGCTGGCGTCCCGGCGGCCGGGAGGCATACGCGGCGGCAACCATCGGCGGCCCGCCCGCCGCGACAGGGGGCGAGAAACCCAAGTCGGGACGGCCATCGGGCGGCGGGCCAGGCGACGGTGCCGGAACCGGGGCCCAGCCGTCCGGTGTCACGCCACGCACTGCGCTCCCAGCGCGGCCTTGAGGTCGGCGTAAAGCGGGTCGCTCTTGGCGACCTTGAGCCCGTGGTTCAGGCGCACCACCGTCATGCCGCCGGTCGGCTTGGTCAACCTGAGGTACACGTCGGCCTGGCCGGGATGCGAGCGCAGCACCGTGTGGAGCTTCGAGACGATCGCCTCGGTGGCGCGGTGCGCCGGCAGCGTGATCTCCAGGGGGGCCACCGTGCCCTCGGCGGCGGTCAGTTTGAGGACCTCGAGTTCGGAGACGAAGACGGACACCTCGTCGTCCCGCCGCGACAGGCGCCCGCCCAGCGACACCAGCATGTCCTCCGCCAGATGCTCCGCGAAACGCGCGTAGGCCTTCGAGAAGAACTTGACGTCGATCGAGCCGTGGAGGTCCTCGAGGGTCGCCTGCGCCCACAGCATGCCGGTCTTGGTGGTCTTGCGCACAAGGCTGGTCAACAGCCCGGCTATCCGCACCTGTTCGCCGTCCTTGTGGCGGTCGGGGTCCACCAGCGAGGCGGTGGTGTGGGTCGCCGCCGCCGCCAGCCCCTCTTCCAGGCCGGATAGCGGATGGTCTGAGACATACAGCCCCAGCATCTCGCGTTCAAACGCCAGCTTGACGGGTTTGGGCCATTCCGCCAGGTCCGGCACCTCGACCATGACCGAGCCGACGTCCTCCGGCGCGCCGCCGAACAGGTCGAACTGCCCCACCGCCTCGTTGCGTTTGACGCCCAGCACCGAGTCGATGGCCTCCTCGTAAACCTGCATCAACGCGCGTCTCGGCTCGCCGAACCCGTCGAACGCGCCCGCCTTGATCAGCGACTCAACCACCCGTTTGTTGCAGACCCCGATCGGCACTTTGGCCAGGAAGTCGCCGAAGGACGTGTAGGCGCCTTTGTTTTTACGGGCCTGCACGATGCCGTCCACAACGCCCTCGCCCACGTTGCGCACCGCTGTGAGGCCAAAGCGGATGTCGACCCCGTCCGGGGTGAACGCCGCCACCGAGGAGTTCACGTCCGGCGGCAGCACCCGGATGCCCATATGGCGGCATTCGGCCAGGTAGACGGCCGATTTGTCCTTGTCGTCCCCAACCGAGGTGAGCAGTGCCGCCATGAACTCGGTGGGATAGTGGCACTTCAGGTACGCGGTCCAATAGGAGACCAGCGCGTACGCCGCAGAGTGCGACTTGTTGAACGCGTAGTCCGCGAACGGCACCAAGATGTCCCACAACGTCTGGATCGCGTTGTCGGAGTAGCCCCGGTCCCGCATGCCCTGCGAGAACGGCTCGTATTCGCGCGCGAGCGCCTTGGCGTCCTTCTTGCCCATCACCCGGCGCAGCGAGTCCGCGCGGCCCAACGTGTAGCCGGCGAGCTTCTGCGCGATCGCCATGACCTGCTCTTGGTAGACGATCAACCCGTAGGTGCCGCCCAGCAGGTCCTTCAGCGGCTCCTCCAATTCCGGATGGATCGGCGTGATCTTCTGGCGGCCGTTCTTGCGGTCGGCGTAATTGCTGTGGGAGTCCGCCCCCATGGGGCCCGGCCGGTACAGTGCCTGGACGGCGGAGATGTCCTCGAAGTTGTCCGGCCGCAGCCTTCTGAGCAGGTTTTGCATGCCCGTGCCGTCCAGTTGGAAAACGCCCAGCGTGTCGCCGGAGGACAGCAGCTCATAGGTTGGCTTGTCGTCCATGGGCAGCGTCTCCAGCACCACCGGCGGCTTGCCGTTGATGACGATGTTCGCCAGCGTGTCCTCCAGGATGGTGAGGTTGCGCAAGCCCAAGAAGTCCATTTTGACCAGGCCCAAGTCCTCGCAGGCCGGGTAGGAGAACTGCGTGATGATGGACCCGTCCTGCTCCCGCTTCATGATCGGAATGACGTCCAGCAGCGGGTCAGAGGACATGATCACGCCGGCCGCGTGAACCCCCCACTGGCGGGTCAACCCCTCCAATCCCCTGGCGGTCTCAACGATGCGCGCGGCGTCCGGCTCGCTCGCCACCGCCGCCCTGAACTCTTCCGCTTCGCGGTAGCGGGCGTGCGACTGGTCGAACACGGCCGCCAACGGCATTTCCTTGCCCATGACGGCGGGCGGCATGGCCTTCGTCAGCCGCTCCCCGGCCTGGTAGGGGTAGCCCAGCACGCGGGCGGAGTCCTTCAGCGCGGCTTTGGCCTTGATGGTCGAGTAGGTGACGATCTGGGCGACGTGGTCCGCCCCGTACTTGCCGGTCACGTATTTGATGACCTCGCCCCGCCGGCGCTCGTCGAAGTCGATGTCGAAGTCCGGCAGCGAGGCCCGCTCGGGGTTCAAGAAACGCTCGAACATCAAGCCGTTCTTGATCGGGTCGAGTTCGGTGATCCCCATGGCGTACGCCGCGATCGAACCCGCGCCGGAGCCGCGGCCCGGCCCCACGCGGATGCCTTGCGCTTTGGCCCAGTTGACGAAGTCCGCCACGCACAGGTAGTAGCCGGCGTAGCCCTTGGTGGCGATGATGTCCTCTTCATAGCCGGCCCGCTCAACCGCTTCGGCCGGGACTTCGCCGCCGAACCGCTTCTCCAAGCCCCTGCGGACCTCTTTGATGAACCAGGAGACCTCGTCCTCCCCCGCCGGCACCGGGAACTTGGGCATGTAGCGGCCCGGCTCCGAATGGAAGGCGACGTCGCAGCGCTCGGCTATGGCGAGGGTGTTGTCGCAGGCCTCGGGCAGCTCCCGCCAGATTTCGCGCATCTCCTCGGCCGACTTGAGGTAGTAGCCGTCGCCGTCGAACTTGAACCGGTTCGGGTCGTCCATGGTCTTGCCGGACTGGACGCACAGCAGCGCCGAGTGCGCGGCTGCGTCCTCCGGCGCGGTGTAGTGAAGGTCGTTGGTGGCGACCAGCGGCGCCCCGATCGCTTTGGCCAGGCGCAACAGGTCCCCCACCACGCGGCGCTCGATCGCCAGGCCGTGGTCCATCAACTCCACAAAGTAGTTTTCGCGACCGAAAATCTCCTGGAACTCCCCGGCCGCCCGCAGCGCCTCCTCGTATTGCCCCAGACGCAACCGGGTCTGGACCTCGCCGGACGGGCAGCCCGTGGTGGCGATCAGGCCTTTCGAATACGACTGCAGCAACTCGCGGTCCATGCGCGGCTTGTAGAACTGGCCCTCCAGGGACGCCAGCGAGGCCATCCGGAAGAGGTTGTGCATGCCGGGCGTGTCCTGCGCCAAGAGCGTGAGGTGCGTGTAGGCGCCGCCGGCCGACACGTCGTCGTCCTTCTGCTCCGGGGCGCCCCACAGCACCCGCCGCCGGTCCCGCCGGGCCAACCCCGGCGTCAGGTAGGCCTCCAAACCGATGATCGGCTTGACGCCGGCGCGGGAGGCCTGCTTCCAGAACGCGTGCGCCCCGAACATGAAGCCGTGGTCGGTTGTGGCGAGCGCCGGCTGACCCAGTTCCTGACAACGTTTCAGCAGGTCAGCGATGCGCGCCGCCCCGTCCAGCATTGAGTACTCGGTGTGCACATGCAGGTGGACAAACTGGCTACCCGATGGCGACGGCATGGGGTTAGAGTCTAGTTCCGCCGCCGCCGGGACGCCTCACGACTCGCGCAGAGCCGCGAGAGCCGCCGCCAAATCCGCCGGGTAGGGCGAGTTCAGCCGCAGCGACCAACCGGTCACCGGGTGGTCGAACGCGAGCGCGGCCGCGTGCAGCCACTGCCGTTCCAGCCCCAGCCGTGCCGCGAGCTTTGGGTCCCCGCCGTAGAACGGGTCTCCCACCAGCGGGTGGCCCACCGCCGCCAGGTGCACCCGGATCTGGTGGGTGCGGCCGGTTTCCAGGCCCACCTCCAGGAGCGAAGCCCCCCCGAACGCCTCAATCAGCCCGTAATGGGTGATCGACGGCTTGCCGCCCGCGACCACGCCGAACTTGAACGCCCCCGGCAGCCGCCCGATCGGCGCGTCGATGGTCCCCTCCAACGGGTCGGGCAAGCCTTGGACCAGCGCGTGGTACGTCTTGCGCACCGCCCTGTCGCGGAACATTTGCTTGAGGGTCGAGTAGGCCCGCTCCGATTTGGCCACCATCATCAGTCCGGAGGTGCCCACGTCCAGCCGTTGCACGATGCCGCGCCGCTCGACCGGCCCGCCCGTCGCCAAGGTCACGCCCGCCGCGAGCAGCGAGCCCAACACCGTTGGCCCGGACCAGCCGGGGCCCGCGTGCGCCGCCACCCCCACCGGTTTGTCGACCACGACCAGGTCGGAGTCCTGGTAGACCACGTCGAGTTCCACTACGGGCTCCGGCTCGGGGGCCGGATCGGGGACCTCGACCGTCAAAGTTTGGCCCTCTTCTAGCCGGGCGGACTTGGCGACCTTTACGGCATCGACCTCGATCAGGCCGGCGGCGGCCAACTCCGCGGCGCGCGTGCGGGGCAACCCCGCCAACCGGGCCACCGCGACGTCGACCCGCTCGCCCGCCAACTCCGGCGGGACCGGCCCCGTCCAGTTCACTTCCGGGCGCCGTCCAAGGCGGTGCCGCGCAGAACCGTGACGACCATGGCGACGGTGGCGAGAACAATGGCGATGTCGGCCACGTTGCCCACAAAAAGCCCGGCGTAGTCGATGAAGTCGACCACGTGCCCCTGGCCAATGCCAGGCGGCCTGAACAGCCGGTCGCCCAAGTTGCCGGCGGCGCCCGCCAGCAGCATTCCGAGGACCACCGCCCAGATGGTTGAGCGGACACGCCGGGCGATCAGCACCACAGCCACCACGACAACGCTCGACAGAATGGTAAATACCCAGGTCAGCGACTCAAACATGGAGAACGCGGCACCGGGATTGGCCACCAGGTGGAGATTCAGGAGCGAACCGAGCAGGGGAATGGTGCGGCCGGAGGCAAGGGCGTCCACCGCCCACGCCTTCGTCAACTGGTCTGCCGCTAGGATCGCGACCGCGATCGCCAAGAGCATGCCCAGCCGACGGCGCGGCTGGATCTGCGGCTCGGCGATCGGATCCTTCTCAGCGACGGGCTCGGTCACCCCGACAGCCTAGCCTCTACGGATGACTCAGCGGTCGGCCAAGGCGTCGGCACCACCTGCGGCCGGCGCCCCGTCAATGTCCGCCAGCAGATTCTTCAGGTAGGTCCGCAGCCTGGTGCGGTAATCCCGCTCGAAGATCCGGAGCGACTCGATCTCTTTCTCAAGTTCCGCACGCTCTTGCTCAAGGCGGGCCTTGGTGCGGGCGGCGGTCTCTTCGGCTTCGCGGACAATCGACGCCGCTTGGGTCTTCGCCTCGGCGATCATCTGATCGCTCTCTTCTTGACCCGCCCGGACGTACTGTTCGTGCAGCTTGTTGGCCAGGGCCAACATGCCGGTAGCCGTCTCCGCTTCGCTGGCCGTGCCAGTCGGCGCGGGGCCGACGGGCTGGCCGGTGATCGGGCCCCCGACCGGTGTGAGCGGGGCCGGCGGCGCCGCAGGCTGCGGCGGGGCCGGCACAGGCGGGGGCACGGGTGTCCCGAAGCCGGCCGGCGGCACCGGTTCTACCACTGCCTCCGCCACCACCACGGGCGGCGGTTCCGGCGCGCCTTGTGCCCCCCGCTCAAGTTCGGCGATCCGGGCTTCGGCCGCGGCCAGTTGGGCCTTCAACTCTTCGTTTTCGGCCGCCATGGCTCGCATCGACACGGCCACCTCGTCGAGGAAGTCGTCGACCTCGACCTGGTCATAACCCTCACGGAACTTCGTGGTCTGAAAACCCTTCAGCACCACATCGTCGGCTGTCAGTTGCGCCATCTCTCCACCTAGATAGATTCCCTAAAGCCTCACTTGAGACTTTCACTCACGTCCTACGCTAGCCGATCTTAGGCCAGTACCGGCGCTTCGCCGCCGTTCGGGCGCGTTTTGTGGTCCCTTTGGACCCTCCCCGTGCTACCCCGAGCCGCTTGGGGCGGCCCCGATCACCAAGGCCGCCCCGTAGGCGACAAGGGAAACCGCTATCACCACCACCAAGAAGGCCAGATCAAGAGACATGGGGCCGAACCGAATCGGTTTGACCACCTTGCGGACCAAACGCAAAGGCGGATCGGTCAAAATGAAGATGATCTCCGCCACCGCCGCCATTGCCCGCTGCGGCCGCCAGAACCGGCTGAAAGCCATCACCAGGTCGATCACCAAGCGGACGACCAGCACCAACATATACAGTTGGGCCAGCGCCCACACGACGTAGGCGGCGGCGACCACCCCTACTCGCTGTCGTAACGCCGGTGCGGCTCAGCCGTGACCTCGGACACGTCCAGGTTTGGCGGCGACAGCAGGAACACGTCGCGGGTGATCCGCTCCAGGTTGCCCCGCAGCGCATGGGTCAACCCCATGGCGAAGTCGATCAAGCGCCTGGCGTCCGCGTCTGAGGCCTCCGACAGGTCGATGATCACCGGCACCTGCTCCCGATAGGTGGTGCCGACAATCTTCGCGTCTTCGAAGTTGCGCGGACGGGACGTGACGATCCGCTGCATCGGCTCAGCCACCGTCAGATGGCTGCGGCCGTGCGGCGCGTGGATCGGCGTGACATCGGCGATCTGCTCCTCGGGCTCGTCATAGTAGTAGTCGTCTGAGTCAGATGGGAGCAGGCCGAGCCTTCTCCCTGTGTTTTGCATCCAACCGGCCATAGCTGTGTTTCTCCTTGTTGCGGGTGGGGAAGTGTTACCCAAAAGCAACTTATGCGGCGAATAGCACGCTCGCTTCGCATATGCGTCGGCGTGTCGCCAGTCCGTTGCCAAATATCGGGAAAACGTTGGGGGTGTTGAGACCGAAGGACTCAAGTGAGCGGGTGTAGCGCTACCACCGCGCCCTGGCGGCCCTGGGCCCGCTCGCCGCGCCAGGAGAACAGGTCCGGCGACTCCAGGGTGCATTCCGGAGAAAGCCAAATCGCCGCGACCCCCAGGCCGCGCAGTTGGCGGACCGTCGACGCGGCCACGTCCAGGCGCCAGGTTCCGTCCTCGGTTCGTGTTGCGACGTGACCGGCGGCGCGGGCTTTCTCAGCCAGGTCCGCGCCCACCTCATAGCAGCGGCCGCAGATGGAAGGCCCGACGGCCGCCCGCAGGGGGCCCGCCCCCGCCGCCCGCAATTCCTCCACGGCGACGCGCGCCACGCCCGCCAGCAGGCCGCGCCAGCCCACGTGCGCGGCCGCCACCAAGCCCTTGTCCGGGTCCGCCAGCAGCACCGGCACGCAGTCCGCCGTGCGGATCACCAGGCCAATACCCCTTGAGGCAGTCGCCAAAGCGTCGCAAGTCGGGATGTCAGCCGGGTCAGCCGTGTCGATCGCGTTGGGCGGGTTGACCGGGCTGGCAGCCGCCTGGTCAACCCAGCGCAACCGGTCGCCATGAACCTGGTTCGCGAAAACCAACGGCAAGCCCAGTCGGGCCGCCAATTCGCTTCGGCCCTCAGGGCGGGCCAGATCGAACGCGGAAGTTGTAAAGCAAGCCCTGACACGGGGGCCCAGGTTGACTTCGATCAATCCTCGTTCAGCCAAGACGGCACCACGATGTCATCCTTCGAAGGCGGCAGGGGCGACGGCGGGGCCGTGCGCTCGCGCGCGCGGCGGGCCGAATCGAACAGCGGCGTCGTCGAATCCGCGCTGACCTTGGCAGTCGGCTCGTCCGAGGCGGCCGGAGTGACCTTCGACTGAACTCCGCCCGGCGGCTCGCCGAACAATCCGCTCACGGGCGTGGCGGCCCTGGGGATGCGGAACGCTCCCAACGACCCCGCCGTGCGGGGAGGCGTCGCGGCTTCCGGCGGGCTGGCCGCCTGGCCGGTCGCGCCGACCGGCGCCACGGCCGCAGCCGGTTCAGGGGCCGCTGGTGCGGGCGCAGCGACGGGGCCGGCCGGAACCGGAGCCGGGGCGACCGCCGGCGCGGCCGGGGCTGCCGGAGCCGCATCCGCCTTCGCGGTTTGCACCTCCGAGGTGTAGGCCTTCGGGTCCGGAACGTCGAAGCCGGCGGCGATGACCGTCACCCGGACCTCGTCAGCCAGCGCGTCGTCAATGATTTGGCCGAAGATGATGTTCGCCTCCGGATGCACGGCCTCGGACACCAACGAGGCACCGCGGTTGACCTCGTCCAGGCCGATGTCGCTGGCGCTCTGGATGCACAGCAGGACGCCGTGGGCGCCGTCGATCGAGGCCTCCAGGAGCGGCGAGCTGATCGCCATCTCCGCAGCCCGAACCGTTCGGTCCTCGCCCCGTGCGGCGCCAATGCCCATCAGGGCGCTCCCGGCGCCCTTCATGACCGATTCGACGTCCGCGAAGTCCACGTTGATCAGGCCCGGCGTGGTGATCAGATCGGTGATCCCCTGCACGCCGGACAACAGCACCTGGTCGGCGCTGCGGAAGGCCTCCAGGATCGACATGCCCGGATCGGAAATCTGCATCAGGCGCTCGTTGGGGATCACGATCAGCGTGTCGACCTCTTGGCGCAGCTTTTCGATTCCCTCAATGGCCTGGTTCTCGCGGCGCCGCCCCTCGAAGGCGAACGGCCTGGTGACCACGCCGACTGTCAGCGCGTCGAGTTCGCGGGCGATCCGCGCGACCACGGGCGCCCCGCCCGTGCCGGTGCCGCCGCCTTCGCCTGCCGCGACAAACACCATGTCGGCGCCTTCGAGGACCTCGCGGATCTCATCCGCGTGCTCCTCCGCGGAGCGGCGGCCCACCTCCGGGTCGGCTCCCGCCCCGAGCCCCCTGGTGCTTTCGCGTCCAATGTCGAGCTTGACGTCGGCATCGGACATCAGCAGAGCTTGGGCGTCGGTGTTGATGGCGATGAACTCAACGCCCTTCAACCCCACATCTTTCATGCGGTTGACCGCGTTAACGCCGCCGCCGCCAATACCGACCACCTTGATGACCGCAAGGTAATTCTGTGGTGCCGCCACGAGGTCCTCCGTTACTTAGGCACGTAGATCTACGACATTGACGCTAGGCCGCGCCAGCCCTCCAAACAATAACCTGTGGCCGCGTGTCGCGCACAAGCTGTCCTGATCGCCGGATTCGGATGCCGCGAACGGGCCGCCCCTGCCCCGCGCGCGGCCGGCCCAAGCACACTTTGGGACCTAAGGCCTTGGCATGTGAGAATCGGATAGTGACATCTTCGCGGCCACGGTGGAGGTGGACGGTGTTCGGCCGGCCCGCGCCGGGCGCCATCGCCAACCTGGCGGACACCTTGCGACTTGAGTCGGCGGGGGCAGGCTTCCTGCTCGCCGGCGCCGTTGTCGCGCTGGTCTGGGCGAATTCGCCGTGGGCCGGCAGCTACGAGGCGTTGGCCCAGACCGTGGTGGGCCCCCGCCAGGCACACCTCGACCTGAGCGTGGCCGACTGGGCCAAAGACGGCCTGCTGACGATCTTCTTCTTCACCGTCGGCCTGGAACTGAAGCGGGAAATGGTGGTGGGCCAGCTTCGCCACCTCGCCACGGCGATTGTGCCCGTGGTCGCCGCCGTTGGCGGCATGGCCGCACCGGCGTTGCTCTACTGGGCCGTCAACGCCGCCCAGGGCTCCGACGCGATGAGCGGCTGGGCCATCCCGGTGGCCACCGACATCGCCTTCGCCGTCGCCGTGCTGACCGCGTTCGGAACCGGTTTGCCGACAGCGCTGCGGGCGTTTCTGCTGACCCTGGCGGTGGCGGACGACCTGTTGGGGATCGTGGTGATCGCGGTCTTCTATTCGGGCGGGATCGACCTGGGCTGGCTGGGCGGCTCCCTGGGCGCCGTGGCGGTCTACCTGGCGCTGGTCCGGGGCCGCCGTCCCTGGCCGCCGCTCTTGTTCGCCTTGGCGTTGGCGGCTTGGTACTGCATGCACCGCTCCGGAGTGCACTCCACGATTTCAGGCGTGCTCTTGGGGTTTGCCACGCCGGCCCTCGCCACAAGGCACCAGCCCGCGTCCGCCACCCCCCGCGCCGACCATTACGAGCACTGGTGGCGCCCCGTGTCCTCGGGCCTGGCGGTCCCCGTTTTCGCGTTGTTCGCCGCCGGAGTCGCCCTAAACCCGGCCGCTCTGGGCCAAGCCGCCGGGGACCCGGCCGCCCAGGGAGTCGCGGCGGGGCTGATCCTCGGCAAACCCGTTGGCATCTTCCTGACAACCTTCACGCTGGTCGCGCTCACAAAGGCGCGGCTCGACCCGTCGGTCCGCTGGCCGGATGTGGTGGCCGTCGGATGCGTGGGCGGGGTCGGTTTCACCGTCTCGCTCCTGATCGGGGAGTTGGCCTTCGGCCCGGATTCATCCCACGAGGCCGCCGTCAAGGCCGGCGTCCTGTTCGGCTCGCTCGGCGCGGCCATTCTCGGCGCAGCCGCGCTGGCCCTGCGCGCCCGCTGGCACCGCCGCCACCACGACCTGCCATGGGATTCCGCAGAGGCAGTCGACCAGGGCGACCTAGAACTGGAAGCGCCAGCCGCCGACAAGTAGCCCGCCCCGCCGCTTCGGGCAGAAACGGACAACCGCCGCCGACGCCGCCAACCCGACCCACGGCATCGTCCCAGGTCAGCGGACCCGACCGCTCCACGCCCGACCGGGGACCTGTCCGGAACTCCCCAAAGCAAGCCAAAAGCCGCCGCTTCGGGCAGAAACGGACAACCGCCGGCCGGGCGCGGGGGGATTTGGGGTCAGGCGTTGCGGCGCGCCTTGCCCTTGGGCTTGCGGGGGGCGCGGTAGTGCCAGCGGACCGACTCGTCCACTTCCAT
>JAITFE010000145.1 GCA_031281585.1 Bifidobacteriaceae bacterium
GACCACGATGTTC
The DNA here is from genome assembly GCA_031281585.1 of Bifidobacteriaceae bacterium. NCBI lineage: Bacteria > Bacillati > Actinomycetota > Actinomycetes > Bifidobacteriales > Bifidobacteriaceae > Bifidobacteriaceae bacterium. The sequence continues at coordinate 14 of JAITFE010000145.1, forward strand.
TTCGCCACTCCCCAGCGCACCGCGGACAGCGACCGGGTGGCGCCCACGCCCATGATCGCGCTGGTGATGGTGTGGGTGGTGGAGATGGGCGCGTGGATGGGCGTGAACGCCGCCAGATAGAGGACCAGCGCGCCGGTGGCCTCCGCCACGAAGCCCCGGGCCGGGTCCAATTGGATGACGCGGCGGCCCAGGGTCCGCATGATCCGCCAGCCGCCGGAGTAGGTGCCGGCGGAGATGGCGCACGCGGCGAGCGCCTTGATCCAGAACGGGATGCCGTCGCCGGGCTTGTTCCAGCCGACCGCGAGAGAGGCCATGAAGATCACGCCCATCGTCTTTTGGGCGTCCTGGAGCCCGTGGCCCAGCGCCAACGCGGCGGAGGAGCCGATCTGCCCCACCCTGAACCGGCGGAGCGTCCGGTGCGGCGGCGAGTTCCGGAACAGCCACAGCACGCCCACCATCCCGAAGAACGCCAGCGTGAAGCCTATGGCGGGCGATGCGATCATGGGCAGGATCACCTTTTCGATGATCTTGGACCACTGGACCTCGACATCGTTCCAGTTCATCATGATGGCGCCCAGGCCGGCCCCGGCCAGGCCGCCGATCAGCGCGTGGGAGGAGGAGGAGGGCAGGCCGAACCACCAGGTCACCAGGTTCCAGGCGATCGCCCCCAACAGCCCCGCCAGGACAATCGAGAGCTGCTCGTGCTGGTCCAGGCCCTCCAGGTTGACGATCTGCGTGGCGATGGTCTCCGCGACCGCGGTCCCCAGCAGCGCGCCCACCAGGTTCATCACGGCCGCCATGGTGAGGGCCGCCCGGGGCGGCAGCGCTCTGGTGGAGACGGCGGTGGCGATGGCGTTGGCCGCGTCGTGGAACCCGTTGGTGAAGTCGAAGGCCAGCGCGATCGCCATGACGGTGACGGCCAGGATGATCTCCGGGGTCATGGGGGCTCAGGACTCTTTCAGGGCGATTGTCTCGACCGTGTTGGCCACTTTCTCGAAGGCGTCCGCGGCGTGCTCCAGCGCCTCGATCAGCTCCTTCAGCTTCATGACGTGGATCGCGTCCGTCTCAGATTCGAACAGGTCCGCCAGCAGCGCCCGGTACGCCCGGTCGGCTTGGTTCTCCAGCCGGTTGATCTCCACCCAGTAATCGGCCAGCCCGTCGAGGGACCGCAGGCGCGGCATGGCCTCCGCGGTCTCCGCCGCGGCGCGGCGCAGCAGGGCGATCTGCTTGCCGGTCTTCTTGGGCAGCCGGTCTATCCGGTACAAGACGATGAGGTCCGCCGCCTCCTCCATGTAGTCCATGCAATCGTCCAAGGCGGAGGACAGGTCGTAGATATCGTCCCTGTCGAACGGCGTCACGAACGTGGAGTTCAGCTTCTTGATGATGGCGTGGGCCGAGACGTCGGCGTTGTGCTCTATCTCCCGCAGCTGGGCGGCCAGGTCCACCCGCTCGTCGAAGTCTGCCCCGACCATCTGCTCCAACACGTCCGCGCCGTCCACCAGGAGCCGCGCTTGCACGGCCAGCATGGCGAAAAACGACTCGTCTTTGGGTGTCAACCTGAACCGCACAGGCTCTCCTAAGCCTAGACATCAATAACCGGCCACAGACAAGCGTAGGCGATCCGGGGGCGCGCCCAGACCGGCCGCCGCCGGGGGTTTTGTTGGTCGGTTGGGCCGCGGAGCGCCAGTCGGCGCGAAGGCCGCTCGCAGCGGCAAATGTTGGAGCCCGGGGCATGCGCGGCCCGGCCGTCGTCCAGAGTAGCGCCTTTCCCGCAGGCCGGCCGCCACGGCGGCGGCAGTCCCGTTTCCACCTGGTCCACATCCTGTGGCACGTCGCCGCACTTCCCCGCCCCCTGGCCCGTGGGGAGCAGTGAATACGCGGGCAGGCCGCCCCGAGTGCGACCTCCAAGCCCTTCGTGATCCACCAGCGGATCACGATCGTGGTTTCGGTTGCACCTTGAGGGGCACCAGCCCCTCTGCCTGGGCGGCCAGGCCCGGTTCAGACGTCGAGCCGGCTGGGGATGGCCGTGTCCTCGTCGATCAGCACCTCGGCGACGACCAGCGCGGGGTCCACGACGGCTGCGGCCAAAGGCGGCCAGTCGGCCTCGGCGACCCTGGTTTTCGCGGAATGGTGGCGCTCCTTCGGGGCGTCGAAGCGGTAGCCCACGTTGCGAACGGTGCCAATGAGCTGGTCGTTTTCCGGCCCAAGCTTCGCCCGCAGCCGCCTGACGTGCACGTCCACAGTCCTGGTGCCGCCGTAGTAGTCGTAGCCCCAGACTTCTTGAAGGAGCTGCGTTCGGGTGAAGACACGGCCGGGGTGCGCGGCCAGGTAGCGCAGCAACTCGAACTCCTTGTAGGTGAGGTCGAGGCTCCGGCCGTGCAGTTTGGCGGTGTAGGCGACCGGGTTGATGACAAGGTTGCCTTGTGAGATGGCCTCGTCGGGTTGGCCGGCGCCTACCATGACGGGAGTGGCCAGGGCCAGGCGGATGCGGGCCTCGACCTCTCCGGGCGAGGCGCTGGCCAGGACGAAGTCGCGGGCGCCCCATTCCGCGCTGAGCGCGGTCAGGCCGCCCTCGGTGACAATCAGCAGAAGGGGGGCCGCCAAACCGGCGACTTGAAGCAGCCGCGACGTGGCCCGTGCCGACTGAAGGTCCTTGCGGGCGTCCAACGCGACCAACTCGGCGTTTGGCAGATCCACCAGCGAGGAAGGATCGAATCCCATGGTCCTGACCCGGTGGGGAAGGAACTCAAGGGCCGGAAGAACGGACCCGGGCGCGCCCGGAGCCACAGTCAAGAGCAGGATCTCTGCCATCGACGAGCTCCTTTGTAGTGTTGTCTGTGGCTATCGCTTCGCGACTAATCTAACTTCAGGGAGAGCTTAGTGGAACGTTTTGTCCGCCTGTTGGTCACTTCGGCGGTCGGCCTTGTGCCGGCCGGTGGTCTGGCCATCGCTTCAGCGCCCGGCTCCTCGCGGGTCTGGACGGTGGCGGCGGTGTCTTTGGCGACCGCGTTGCTGGTCGCGGGCTGGCCCGCCCTGACCCAGTTGCCTGAACCCCATTCTGCCCGCCTGACCTTGGCTTTTACCGGCGCGGTGGCGGTTGTGCTGGCCACGCTCAGGCCTGGCGACGCCTCGGCCGTGTTGGTTGCTATCGCCCTCGGCTTCCCTGCGGTGTTCGTCCGGGAACTGACCCGGCCAGCGCCCAGACCCGATTTGGTCCGCTCAGTCGCGGCCACAACGTGCGGCGTCATGGGCGTGGCAGCCATGGGGTTGTGGGTTACCACCAGCCAGATGGCCCAGTTTTTGGATCTTGCGGTCCTCGCCGGTGTGGGGATCGCGGCCGCTTGCCTCGGTTTGGGGCTCAGCCGCTGGCTGCCGGACCGGCCTTGGCGGACCGAGGCCGGTGCCCTGGCGGGGGTTGTTCTCGCGGCCGCCGCTGGCGCCGGCGCGTCCTTCTTGGTGGTGACTCACTGGTGGGCGGGCGCCGCCTTGGCCGCGGCCTGCGCCATCGCACCGGCGGCCGTCTGGCTGGTCGCCGAACCGCTCGGGATCACGCGGGGCGGTCCGCGCTGGCGCGACGCGGCCCTGGTCACCATCCCTTTGGCGGTGGCGGCCGTCCCGGTTTGGGCGGCGGCCCTGATCCGCTGACCTCGAACCGCCCCGAGCCAGATTCCATTGCGGCCGGGCGGCTGACGCCAGCCGAACTCAGGCCGCAACCCACCCCTTGGCGCGCTCGGCGGCGCGCGAGCCTGCCGGCCGCGATTTGGGCGGCCCGGTTCCGGCGGGTAGCGTCCCAGGTGTGGCAGTCATGTTTGAGGATCAACTGGTCCCGGAGGTCTACCCACTCGCGTGGCTGGTCGGCTCTTGGCGGGGCGAAGGGTCGATTGGCTACGGCCCGGTCAAACCAGGCCGCATTCGCCAGGAGGTCGACTTCGACGCCGCAGACGGCCCGTACCTGTCCTACCGCGCCCGCACTTGGCTGCTCCCCGGCGGGGATTCCGAAGCCGACAGCGCCCGCACTGGAAGCGGCGGGGAATCCCGCAAAGGCCGAGCCGCTGGCACCACCCCAGCCGATCCTGACGTTCAGCCGCACGAGGACACGACCCTCTGGCATGAGGAGGCCGGATTCTGGCGTGTCACACCCGGCCAGACGCAAGCCGACCCGCCGTTCGAGATCGAGGTGCTGATCTCCGATTCGGCCGGCTACCAGAGCCTCTACCTGGGACAAGTGAACGGCCCGCGCGTCGATCTGGCCACCGACGCGGTCATCCGCACCGCCTCGGCGCCGGAGGTGAACGCCGCCACCCGCCTCTACGGCCTGGTCAACGGCGATTTGCTGTGGGCGTGGGACATCGCCGGCTTCGGGCATCCGCTGGGTTCCTACATGGCCGCCCAACTCCGCCGGCGCCCGGCCTAGGTCGCCATGGGTCGTCACGATTTGGCCGCTCAGCGGGCCTTCGACGCCAGGGAGAGGGTCTACGCCTTGCCCGATGCCGTCCGCGTGGTTCACCTGGCCGGCCCAGATTCGCTCCGCCTCCTGAGCGCCCTGACCACTCTGCCGCCTTCCGCCGGACTCCCGCCCGGCGGCGCCGAGGCCCTGGCGTTGGACGCCAACGGCCACATCATGTTCGGTTTCGCCGTTTGGGAGGAGCCTGACGGCGAGACGACCAGGCTGACCCTGGTGACCGACGGCTCCGCGGACGCCCTGGCGGACTTGATCAACTCGCGTCGCTTCCGCCTGCGGGCGGAGGCCGCCTCCCGGCCAGACCTGAAGACGCTGGTCACGCCCGCAGCCGCGCCGGGCGTGAATGACCGATCCTTCGCCGACCCATGGCCGGGCCCAGCCGGTGCGCCGGAGCGAGGTTCGGGCAACGGACCGGGGCGAAGTCCGGGCAGCGGGCCGGACCAGTCCTCCAACGTGGGGCGGGCCTGGCCTCGGTACGCGGTTGACTCACCGCATCCGGGTGGGCGCTGGAAGGGCCTGGCGGTCTATGTTTACGACCCGTCCCAGGCCAGCCCGTTGCCGATCAGGCTTGAGGACCTGGGCTACCGCCGAATCGACGCGGGCAACCTGGAACCGTTGCGGATCGCCGCCTGGAGGCCGTTGGCCAGCCGCGAGGCTGCCGATGGCAAGACCCTGCCGCACGAACTGGACTGGCTGCGCAGCGCGGTTCCGCTGAATTCGGGATGCTATCCGGGCCAGGAGACGGTGGCCAAGATCATCAATGTGGGCAAGCCGCCCCGGCGCCTGGTGTTCTTGCACCTGGACGGATCGGACGCGGCCTGGCCTGATCGCGGAGCGGCCGTGTACGCCTTCGCCCAGGACGGCCCAGGCGCCGGTCCGGCCGCGCCCGCAGGCGCGCAGCCAGTCGGCCGGCCACAGCCGGCCAGGGCCGCCAACGCCAACCCGGAAGCTCCGCCTGCCCTCGCCGTGTGGCCCCAATCAGATCCCTCAGGCAATGGCGCGGCCGACCATTCCCGGCCCGCAGGCGAGCCGCCGCCCAGCCCCCAATTGGTCGGCCGGGTCACGTCCGTGGGTGTTCACCACGAATTGGGGCCGATCGCGCTGGCTTTGGTCAAGCGGTCCCTGCCGGAGAACGCGCGGCTCGCGGTGGCGGCGCCCGGCGCTCCGGGTGGCCTCGTCGCGGCTGGTCAGACGCCTGTTGTGCCCAGATCCGGCGAATCGGACGCTCGCCCAGCCAGACGGGCCGCGCCCGCCAAGCTTTCGTTGCGCCGACGCGGCTAACCTGGATTCATGTCGTTCGCGTTCGTGATAACGCCTGTGGCCATCCTGTTCGGGCTGCTCGGCCTGGCGGCTTTCGTCGTGGAAGTCGTGGCTTTTGGGTTCGCGGTGAAGGCTCCCGCTGGTGCCTACATCGCGGCGGGCAAGATGTCCAAGGGCGCTTGGGTGGCCATCACCGCCTTCGCCATGGCCATCGGCTTCGTGGGAGTCCCGCTTCCCTACGGCGGGACGTATTACCGCTTTGGGGGGCCGCTGTCTATAGCCGCCCTTGTCGCGGCGCTTGTGTTCATGATCAGTGTTCGCCCCGCTTTGAAGCCGTACGGCGGTCCCTCCGGCCGGGGCGGTCCCGGCCGTCCTGGCGGTTGGTGAAGGAGGCGGGCACATGCGAGCGGTCATTCAACGGGCAGTTGACGGCCGCTGCGAGGTGGCCGGCCACCAGGTCGGCGGCTTCACCGGCGAGGGCCTGGTGGTCCTGGTGGGCGTCACCCATGACGACGGCGAGGAGCAAGCGCTGAAGCTTGCCCGCAAGATCGCCGAGTTGAAGCTCTTGCGCGACCAGCGCTCCGTCACGGAGGCCGCCGCGCCAGTGCTGCTGATCAGCCAATTCACGCTCTACGCGGACACCAAGAAAGGCCGCAAACCGTCCTGGTCAAAGGCCGCTCCCGGCTCGCAGGCCGAGCCACTGGTGGAACGGGTTGCCGTGGCCCTGGAAGAACGCGGACTGGTGGTCGCCCGCGGCGTCTTCGGCGCGGACATGCAAGTGACGCTGACCAACGACGGCCCAGTCACCCTGATAATCGACACCTGACCCCCTCTGCGGGCGAGTCTTCAACCCACCGCACAACGGCCTTGGTTAGCCGAGCCAAGCTGACGGCTCGCTCGCGTGCCCCCACGCCCCGGCGAGTCGCAGAAGGATAAAAGTGGCTAAAAGAGGATAAAAGTGGCTAAAAGCCGCTTCGGCGCTCTGCTTTAGGCGGAGCCGGAAACGGTCTCGCCCGGAACCGCCGCCGAGGGGGAGAGCGGGGCCTCGCCGATTGTCTGCTCGGCGCAGACCCGTGACGGGTTGGCGGCCCGTACTTTCGTGGACAAGTCGGCCGAAGCAGGCCGAACCGGGCCAGAAAGGAGCCGAAAATGAAGGGAAAGCGCTGGTCATCTTTGTTGGCGGGGGGACTGGGCGTGGGGCTCGCCCTGAGCTTGGCCGCCTGCGGGGACGCCGCCGCAAAAGAACTAACGGGCCAATGGCTGTACTACGGCGCGGACGACAAACTCCGAATCTTGCCGCTGCCGGACTACGAGCCCAGCGAAGAGGACAAGGCGGTCGCGGTCGGCATCGTGCTCCTGAAAGACGGCACCGCGGGATTCGCGATGTACGTGGGGTTTGGCGGGCAGGAGTCGGGTGGCGTCTTCACCGGCCACTCCGATCCGCCGCAGACTTGGGCGACCGACGGCGAGACACTCACCATCACCGACAGCGACGGCAGTCTGAACCCCCTGTCGGGCCGGTACACGGTGGAAGGCGGGATCCTGACCATCGACTTGGCGGACGGTTCGGCGCTGGAGCTCCGGAAGCCGGACTCCTGAGGCGGCGAACCGCCGGCCTCGACGGGCATGGCCGACTCAGGCGACCCCGTTGACGGCTCGCGCGGGCGGAGCCGTCGGCGGGTCGGGGGATGGGAAGGAGCGGCCCGCGACGAACACGGAGGGGGCGCGGGAATTACTCTGGCCGGGCAGGTGTTTGAAGGGTCGGATGCGACTCACGCCGTTGCTAGACGGACGCCGCGCCTTTGGACAGGTGAATAGCTCTGCGCCTTGGGCGAACACGGTTACCTCGGCGCGCAGTTGCTAGCTAGAGTCGATTGAGTGGGCTAAGTCTTTGCCGCGGAAGCCGCCGTTGCCAGACCCGGCCCCGACAGAAGGAGCACTATGTTTGAGCGCTTTACCGACCGTGCACGTCGGGTGATTGTGCTGGCCCAAGAAGAGGCCAGGCTGCTCAACCACAATTACCTGGGCACGGAGCACATTCTGCTCGGCCTGATCCACGAGGGCGAAGGCGTGGCCGCCAAAGCCCTCGAGGCGATCGGGATGACCCTGGAGAGTGTGCGCAGCCAGGTGCAAGAGATCATTGGCGAGGGACAGCAGTCGCCAAGCGGCAGCCATATTCCCTTCACGCCCAGGGCCAAGCGAGTCCTGGAGCTGACGCTGCGCGAAGCCTTGCAACTGGGGCACAACTACATTGGCACCGAACACATCCTGCTGGGTTTGATCCGCGAGGGCGAGGGCGTGGCCGCGCGCGTGCTGGTCAAACTGGGCGCCGACCTGGGCCGCCTGCGCCAGCAGGTGATCGAGATGCTGCAGGTCTACCAGGGCAAGGAGCAGATGGCGGGGACGGCCCCGGAGGCCTCGACCCCGGCCGGCAGCGCCGTGCTGGACCAGTTCGGGCTGAACCTGACCCAGGCCGCCCGCGAAGGCAAGCTCGACCCGGTGATCGGCCGCTCGAAGGAAATCGAGCGCGTGATGCAGGTCCTTAGCCGCCGGACCAAGAACAACCCGGTGCTGATCGGCGAGCCGGGCGTGGGCAAGACCGCGATCGTGGAGGGCCTGGCCCAAGACATTGTTCGCGGCGACGTCCCCGAAACCCTCAAGGACAAGCAGCTTTACACCCTCGACCTGGGGTCGCTGGTGGCCGGTTCGCGCTACCGCGGCGACTTCGAGGAGCGGTTGAAGAAGGTTCTGAAGGAGATCCGCACCCGCGGCGACATCATCTTGTTCATTGACGAGATCCACACGCTGGTGGGCGCCGGCGCCGCAGAAGGCGCGATCGACGCCGCGTCGATCTTGAAGCCCATGCTGGCGCGCGGCGAACTGCAGACCGTGGGCGCCACCACCCTGGACGAATACCGCAAGTACGTGGAAAAGGACCCGGCGCTGGAGCGCCGTTTCCAGCCGATCCAGGTGCAGCAGCCGTCGGTGGCGCACACCATCGACATCCTGCGCGGTTTGCGCGACCGTTACGAGTCGCACCATCGCGTGTCGATCACCGATTCGGCGCTGGTGGCGGCCGCGCAGTTGGCCGACCGCTACGTCAACGACCGGTTCCTCCCCGACAAGGCCATCGACCTGATCGACGAGGCCGGCGCCCGGCTCAGGATCCGCCGCATGACGGCCCCGCCGGAACTGCGGGAGATGGACGACCAGATTGCCGAGACAAGGCGCGAGAAGGAAATCGCGATCGACAACCAGGATTTCGAGAAAGCGGCGTCGTTGCGGGATGACGAGCGCAAGCTCACCGAGGCCCGCGCCGAACGCGAAAAGGCCTGGCGCGCAGGCGACCTGGACACGGTGGCGGAAGTGGACGAGGAACTGATCGCCGAGGTCTTGGCCATGTCCACCGGCATCCCGGTGATCAAGCTGACCGAGGAGGAGTCCAGCCGCCTGCTGCGGATGGAAGACGAGTTGCACAAGCGCGTGATCGGCCAAGACGAGGCGATCAAGGCGTTGTCTCAGGCGATCCGCCGCACCCGCGCCGGGCTGAAAGACCCGAAGCGCCCAGGCGGCTCGTTCATCTTCGCCGGGCCGACCGGGGTCGGCAAGACCGAACTGGCCAAGGCTCTGGCGGAGTTCCTGTTCGGCGATGAGGACGCGCTGATCCAACTCGACATGTCGGAGTTCGCGGAGCGGCACACCGTGTCCCGGTTGTTCGGCTCGCCTCCCGGCTACGTGGGCTATGAAGAGGGCGGGCAGTTGACCGAGAAGGTGCGGCGCAAGCCGTTCTCGGTGGTGCTGTTCGACGAGGTCGAAAAAGCCCATGCGGACATCTTCAACTCGCTCCTCCAAATCCTGGAGGAAGGCAAGCTGACGGACGCCCAAGGGCGCACGGTGGACTTCAAGAACACCGTCATCATCATGACCACGAACCTCGGCACCAAGGACATCGCCAAGGGCGTCATGACCGGCTTCCAGGCCGGCGGCAACCTGTCGAACGACTACGAGCGGATGAAGAACAAGGTCCAGGACGAGCTCAAGCAGCACTTCCGGCCGGAGTTCCTGAACCGTGTGGACGACACGATTGTGTTCCCGCAGTTGACCCAGGCCCAGATCGAGCTGATCGTCGATCTGATGATGGCCCAACTGGACAAGCGCCTGGTCAACCAGGGCATGTCGATCACGCTCACAGAGGCGGCCCGCAAGCTGCTGGCCGAACGCGGTTACGACCCGGTCCTGGGGGCACGGCCGTTGCGCCGCGCCATCCAGCGCGAGATCGAGGACGTGCTGAGCGAGAAGATCCTCTTCGGCGAGATCCGCCGAGGCGAGCGGGTCGAGGTCGACGCCACCGGCGA
>JAITFE010000146.1 GCA_031281585.1 Bifidobacteriaceae bacterium
CTGCGTCGCGGAAGTGCTGACCGAATTGGGCTACGCGGTTGAAGCCGGCCCGGACGCGATCGGCCAGGCCCCGCTGGCCCCGGACGCCCGCCACGTCATGCTGGCCCGGCGGCCGGATCTGCCCGGCCATGCGCTTCGCCTCCAGGTCACCGACCAAGGCAAGCTGTTCAGCCGGGTGGCGGCGGTCAGGCCTGCCAGCCCCGCACAGGACAGCGCCGCCGAAGAGCTGACCTGCGCTGATGTGCTCACATTGCCGGCCGCGCTGGCGAGGCACGGGATCAGCGCAGAGCTCAGCTTCGCCCGCCGCCCCGGCGAGGTCGAGCTGCCCCACGCCGGCGACCAAAGCCGCCCCGGCGCGACCAGGCGGGCGGGCGGGACTAGGCACACGGCGTCGGGCGCGGACAAAGACGAAGAACGAGCTTTGGGGACGGGCGATGACTGACCAGGTGGCCATCGGCCAAACAACCGAGACCGTGGCCGCGACCGAGCAGCCCCCCGCCTGGCTGACCCACGAGGCGCGCGCGACGCCGCTGTGGCTGCGGTCTATCCACGCGGGCCTCAGCGCGACGGCGCTGTTCGTGGTGCACGGCTCCATCCGAGACATCCACATGGCGGACGCCGGGGGCGGCCCGGCGGTTGACACGCTGACCGCGATTGGGCGGGTGCTGGAGGCGAACGGCTTCGACGGGATGCTGGTTTACGACCCGCTGGACGGACTGCGCCTGGTCAGGCTGACGTCCAGGCTGGCCAAAGAGCAACTCGACAACCAGTTCGCCGCGGCGCTCGGCGCGGCCCCGGACGCGATCGAGTGCGCCGACTACGCCAACCTGGACCGAATCTGCCACTGGGTGACCAGTGCCCGCCAGCCTCGGCAGGAACAGGACGCGCGCCTCGCCCTCGTCATTGACTACACCTCCCAGACGGCCGATTCGGCCAAACCGACCGGCGACCTCCAGCGCGCCATGCTCGCCGCCTTGAAGGCCGCGAACCATTCGCACGAGCCTGGGCACACCTTCTTTCACCAGGGCTTCCGTCCCTCCAGCTTGAAGCATCCCGTGTTCTGGCTGGCGGACAAGACCTCCGACCTGCCCGCGTGGATGTCCGCGGGCGCCGCCCGCCAGGTTGCCATCCCGCTGCCGGACTTGGACACACGTTGGCGCTTGGCGCGCGCGTTGGTGGCCGCCCAGCCGGAGCCGGCCGCGGACCGGTCCCAGGCCAGGCAATTGGTGGAGAGGCTGGTGGCCGCCACCGAAGGCCTGACCCTCAAAGGCATGGTGGAGATTGTCCAGTTCGCGCGCACCCAGGGCGGCCTCGCGACCGGGATCGAGGAGGCGGCCCGCACCTACCGGCTGGGCGTGTCGGAGAACCCATGGCAGGGGGAGGCCTTGCGGGAGCGGATCATGGACGGCCAGGCCGCCCTGGAACGGCGGGTCAAGGGGCAGCGAAGGGCGGTGCGCCGCGCCTTGGACCTGATCATGCGGTCGGCGCTGGGCCTGACCTCGGCGCACCAGGCCAAACCGGGCGGGGCGCCGCGCGGCGTGATGGTGCTGGCCGGCCCAACCGGCGTGGGCAAGACCGAACTGGCCAAGGCGGTCGCCGAACTGGTCTTCGGCGACGAGCGCGCCATGATCCGCTTCGACATGAGCGAGTTCTCCCAGGAGGGCTCCGACACGCGCCTGATCGGCGCCCCGCCGGGGTATGTGGGCCACGGCGCGGGCGGCGAGCTGATCAACGCGATCAAGAAGCAGCCCTTCACCGTGGTCCTGTTCGACGAGATGGAAAAGGCCCACCCAAGGGTTTTCGACAAGTTCTTGCAAATCCTTTCCGACGGCCGCCTGACCAGCGGCAGCGGCGAGACGGTGTCCTTCGCGGAGACCATGATCATCTTCACGTCGAACGTGGGCGCGGGCGAGGCGGCCGCCTTGGGCCAGACCGAGGCCGATTCGGACGCGGAGGTCGCCGCCTACGAGAAGCTGGTCCTGGACGCGATGGACCGCTTCTTCCAGTTGCCGCGCGCGCAGGGCGGCCTGGGCCGCCCGGAATTGCGCGGCCGGATCGGTGACAACATTGTGGTCTTCCGCCCCATTTCCCGCCGGATCGCCGCCGAGCTGGCCAACCGCTTCATCGACAACGCCTTGACCCGCGTGGCCATCGAATGCGGCCTCCCGGTCCGCATTGCCGACCAGGCCCGCGCCAAGGCCGTCGCCGCCATGACCGCGCCCGAGCACCTGTCCGCCGGCGGCCGAGGCATAGCCTTGGCGCTCGAACCCGTGTTGGTGAACCCGCTGGCCCGCGCCATTTTCGCGGCCCCGCCGGCACCCGGCGGCTTGACCGTGGCGGACATCGAACGCGGCGAGGACACCGGTTACCAAGTGGTGCTCACCTCATGAGGACCGGGGCCGCGCCGTGACCGCGCTGACCGTGACCTGCGAGGTCTGCGGCCAGCCCGTCCCCCCGGCCGCGGTCATGTGCCCGCGTTGCGGCACGCCGTTCACCGGCTCGCCTTTCACCCCTCCCGCCGATGCCGACCGGCCGCCTCCACAAACGCCGCCCGGTTCCGGGGCCCCCCTCCCCCCGCCACGCGCAGCGACCGCGAGAGGCCCGGCCAGCCCGGGCACGGGCCACGCCCCGCCCGCCGATGCCGACCGGCCGCTTCCCGGACCACGCACGGGTTCGCAGCTCGGTGACGTGGCTGCCGCTCGCGCCATGGGGCGCGACGGGGCGCCCGCCGAGTGCACCTGCCCGCAATGCGGCCTGGGCGACTTGCCGAGGGGGATCCCCGATTGCCCCAGTTGCGGCTTCGCTTTGGGGAACGCGGGGCTGGGGAACGCGGGCTTGGCAGCGGGCGCCCGGACAGCCGCCGGTCCCTTCGAGACTCCCCAGTTGGTCGTGGCCGGCCGGGTGATCGACATCCCGGCCGGGGAGGCGGTGGTCCTGGGACGCGACCCGGCCGTGTCCTCGCTGGCGGGAGCGCTCTCCGACTGGCACGGCGTGTCACGGCGGCACGCTTCCGTGACCGTGCGCGGCGGGACGGTGACAATCCAAGACTTCGATTCGACCAATGGCACCTGGGTGGACGGGGAGCGGCTTGGCGCCAACGCGGTGGTCCTCGACCTGCCGGCCCGCTTCCGGTTGGGACAAGCGGCCGAAGTCGAAGTCAGGGCCGGTGGCCAAGCCGAAGCGCCGACCGGCGGCCCGGCGTCATGACGACCCCGCATCCGCCGCGACACCCGGAGCCGCTGGAGCCGCCTGGGCCGCCGCCAACCGTCTTCGAGTCCCTGGCCAGGGCGCAAGCCGCTCGGCCCGAGTCAACCCCGCCAACGGTGTTCGAATCACCGCCGGAAATGGGGACGGTCCCTGGTGCCGGCTCGCCGGAAACAGGTACCGTCCCCATTACCGCAGGGTCACAGGGGCCGCCTGCAACCATGTTCGAGGCGCACCCGCCGGGGCGGGCTGGCCCTGCCTGGTTGCGGGCCAACTTGCCGCCCGAACTGCAGGCGCGGTTCGAACCGATGCGTTCGCTGAACGTCTCCGCCGGCCAGGCCGATCTGATGGTTTGCCGGGACCGCACCACCGGGGCGAACGTGGTGATCAAGCTTTACCGGTATTCGGACCAGCTGGACCGGGCGGTGCTGGCGAAGCTTTACCAGGCGGACCCGAGGCATGTGGTGCGGTTGCTGGACCACGGGGAGAGCCAAGGCGTGCCGTGGGAGGTGCAGGAATACTGCCTGAACGGCACGCTGGCGGATCTCAGGCAGCGACTGGGCGGGCGCGTCCCGCTGCTGCAAATGCCGCACATTGTGCGCGAACTGGCTGAGGCGTTGCACCACATTCACGCCTTGGGCATCACCCACCGGGATTTCAAACCACAGAATGTGCTGGTACGCGCGCCAGGGCCGCCGCCGGATCTGGTCCTAACGGATTTCGGGGTGGCCCGCGAACAGTTCCAGGCCACGCAGTTCACATCCATCCGGGCGACCTTCGCGTGGGCGGCCCCCGAAGTGCATGAGGGCGTTCAGAAGGCGCCGGTCGACTGGTGGGCGTTGGGCGCCACGATTTTCGAGCTGCTGACCGGCCGCCATCTCCTGGCGGACGCCGCCGGCCAGTTGCTGCCGGATGTGCAAGTGCGCCCAATTGTGATGCGCGGCCTCTACTCGACCGACCCGCTGGGCCCGGGCCGCTGGCGCGACCTGGTCGACGGCCTGCTGACCCACAATTCCGACCGACGGTGGGGCTTCGAGCAGGTCGAGGCGTGGCTGAATGGCGGTGACCCGCCGGTGGACCGGTCATTGATCGGGCAGGGACGCGGGCGGGCCGGATCCGTTGGCGCCGCCGGGCCCGCCGGAACTCAGAGCGCCCCGGGCATCCGGTTCGTTTTCAACGGCCGCCCGGTCTCCACCGGGACCGAGTTGGTGGCGGCCATGCGCCAGGACTGGGGTCCCGCCGAGGCGCTGCTGGCCGGACGAATCGACCCTCTCTTGACCGAATGGCTGAGCGCCACGCCCGAAGGTTTCCGGGCGGTTCAGGAAATGCGGCTGGAAAACACAGCCGGGGCGCGCTTTGTGCGCCTCCAGACCGCGCTGGACCCGGCTTCCCCGGCCGAGTTTCGCGGGCGGAGGCTGGATGAGGCGACGTTGGCGCACGGCATCGGGCAAGCGGTGGGCTGGCGGCCTGGCGGTCCGGCGGAAGCTGAGCAGGCGGCGGACTGGCTGCTGGCCGTGGCGGAACAGCGGGTGTTGCGGGCCGTGGCCGGGTCGGGGCGGCCGGGCCAGGCGGCCGGCGAACGGCTGGGCGCGGCCGACCTGCGGCTTGAGGGATGGCACGGCCAGGCTCGGCGCGTGGCGGAGAGGGCCCCCGGCGGGGACATGGCGGAACTGGTCGCGCTGCGGGAAAAGGCGCTGATCGGGCAGTTCTTCGCGATCGCGTTCGGTTCGGCGCCCGCGGAGCCGCTGGCGCGCGAAATGATTCAGCAGGTCGAACGCAGGAACACGGCCGGGGCGCTGTGGCTGGAGGGGCAGGCGGTGGCGGCCGCGAAACTGTCCGGCGACCAGTTGTCGGCGTCCTTGGGGCACTTGGCGGCGGTGGCGGTGCTGTGCGAGGCGGTCACCTTGGACAACGCGGAGGCGGGACGCGAGGCCGCAGCCAGGCGGGAAGCCGCCGAGGCGACAGCCCAGGCAGAGGCGCGACTCGCCGAGCGGGAGATGAGCGTGGCACGACGCGGCCACGCCACCCGCGTGCTGGTGGGCCAACTGCGTTGGCGGACGGCGGTGGGGCTGGTTTACGCGCTGTTCGGGGGTTGGGAATTGACCCGGTGGGGTCTGTTCACCGGGGGCGCGCTGCAAGAATCGCTCATCGTCTTCGGCTTCGCTGTCGCCGGGGTGGCGCTGGCCACGCTGGTCGACTGGCTGATCGAGAATCCGGCCGGGAACCTGCGGGCGGCCATGGCCACTGCGGGCGGATTCGTCGGGGCGATGATCTGGCTGGAGGGGTTGCGCTCAACCTATCTGGGCCGGCCCACGGTGTGGTCGGTGCCGCTGGTGTTCGCGACCGCCTGGATTCTGGGGAGCATCCTGTCCTTCGGCCTGCGCGCCTTGACCCGTGGCCGCTCGGTGGTGGATCCCGCCGAACGCTCGCGCCGCCGGGCGGCCCGCGCGGCGGCCAGCCGGGCAGCGGCTCCCGCAGCAGGACTGGCCGGAGCCAGGAACGGGACCGCCGCCCACGGCCCCGTCGGCGGCCCTGCCGGCGGCGGCCCTGTCAGCGGCGGGGGCTTTCCCGCGTGGCCCGGCCTGCCCGGCGCCGGAGCGGGCGGGGCCGCCGTTCCCGCCGCCGGGGCGGGGATGGCCCCGTACGCGGGACCCGACGAATACGAGAGCACAATGGCGACGCAGCGCCGCATCGCAAAGACCTTCCGGCGCGCGGCGGTGGCCCGCGCCTGGGTCTGGGTCGCTGTCGGCGCCGCGCTTTTCGCCGCCGCGTCGGGGCTGGTCTTCGACTCTTGCGGGGCCGACTGCCGCCCGCTCCACCAGGCCCTGCTCGGCAGGGTCGCCAACCAATCGGCCCTGCCCTTCGACCCGCTCTCCCTGGGCCACAATCCGTGGATTGTCGGGTTGGTCGCGCTCATCGCATGGCTGGCGCACCTGGCCTCCCGCCCGTTGATGCGCTTCCACTGGCAACCCGGCTGGGCGGCAATGTGGGCGGGCCTGGCCTTGGCGGTGGTGGTCCTGGCGATCAGCCCGGACTCCCCGGCCGCCTGGCTGGCCAGCTGGCTCTCCACCCTCACGCCCTCCTAGCCACGAGTAGACTCGAAGTCGAATCTTCCGCTTCCCGCAAGAGGAGGCTTGAATGAGCGGCAGCCTCGCGTTTCCGTGCCCTAGCTGCGGTTCGACGCTTTCCTACGATGCCGTCTCCGGCTATTTGCGCTGCTCGGCCTGCGGCGGCGCCTTCGCGCCCGGGTCCGGCGGCCCGGGACCGGCCCCCGGCCAAGGCCCGCACACAGCCCAGGACCCCATGCCGGCGGCGGAAAGCCGAGACGGCGGGGGGAACCTGGCCGCGGCGTCGTGCCCCAGTTGTGGAGCGCAACTCACGGTGCTCAGCACGACTTTGGCCTCCACCCAGTGCGCGTACTGCCGCAGCCCGGTGGTGTTGCTGGGCCAGCTCAGCCAAGACTTCGCGCCGGACACCGTTGTGCCGTTCACGGTTTCCCGCGAGCAGGCCCAGGCCGCGCTGGAGGCGTGGCTGGCACGCAAGCGCTATCTGGCCCCTGGCTTTTACTCCAAGCTGCGGCAAGACCCGCCAGTGGGGGTGTACTTCCCGTACATGGTGATCGACGCTCAAGTGGACTCCACGGCCGAGGGCGGGGCGACCTTCAGGCCGGAAGACAGCGAAGACGCCGCCGAGGAGTTCCGCGTGCTCGCGAAGGGGAACGTGCAACTCCAAGGCCTCCCGCAGTCGGCGCTCCGCGCCACGCGGGCGGACAAGGTCATGAACCTGCTCCAGCCTTGGGACTTGAGACGCGAGGTCCCGTTCGCGCCCGGCTACCTCGCAGGGTTCCAGACCGAGCGCCGCGACCTCGACTTCGCGGACATCGCCTCCGAGGCCGCCCTCGCCGTCAGCTTGGCCGCGCGCCGGGTGCTGGCGGGGAAAGTGTTCGAGGCCTACCCGCGCTGCCGCCAGTTGCGGTTGTGGGGCGTCAGCCAAATCCTGAACAGCCAGTATCACCACACGCTCCTGCCCGCCTGGGTTGTGTATTACCTGACGCCCTCGGGCGGGTTGTACTACTTCGGCGTCAACGGGCAAACCCATGAGACGGTCGGCTCCGTGCCGGTTGACATGCCCAAACTGAAGCGGCATGCCACCGGCGTCGCGCTGTTGACCGCCCTGGTGATCATGCTGTTGGCGGCGGGCGTCATTTTGCCGTTCGCCGGCATTGTGGGCGGCTCCGGGGTGCCGGCGACCACGCCGGCCCTGATCGCGTCACTATTGGCACTGGTGGTCGCGGGCCTGGCGGGCTGGCTGGCCTGGCGGATCATGTGCCACAGCGTGCTCAAGAAGTACGGCCTGATGCGCCGGGAGGACCCGCCGGACCAGGCCATCGGCTGGACGGTCGCGATGACCGACATCCGGGCGCAAAAACCCAAAGACGACAAGGCGGTGGCCGCCAGGTACGCCGCCCTCGGCTCGCCGTCATGGGCGCATTACACCAGGCCGCAGGGCTCGGCCCCGCACCAGTTGCCAACCGAGGTCTTCTGGGCGCCGGACGGCAAGACCCCGACGAGCGCCAACAAACGGGGCATCGTCACCTTGGAATAGGGCCGTCTGGTTGGCGGCGCGTTGGGTGGCGGGGATCAGCCCGGCATGCACTCCGCCCGCCGCCGCGTCGCCGCCGGCCGGTCGCCGCTCAGACTCCCCCGGAGCCTGCGGCGTCGTGTTGGGAGCGCAGGTAATCACGCGTGAACGGCAACTCGAAGCGCAGAAATCCCCGCCCGGACGGAGCGATCCGTTCGGCGGCGATCAACCTTGCCCGGTACTTGTTAACGGGGACGGTACCTATTTCCGGCTTGCCGGAAATAGGTACCGTCCCCGTTTTTGTCGTTTGGGTCAGGCCGTGCCCGTGGCGCCTTCCTCGACCGCGACCGCGGCGCGGGCCGCCCCCCCAGCGCCCAGGATCATGACTCTGCTCCCGCGGAAACCCCTGCCATCCTCTCGCAGCGACTCCAGCAATCCTCCCATATCAGTGTTGAAACCAGTCAGCCTTCCATCTCTGACGAGAACTGTGTTGACCGCGCCGCAGAGCTTCGCTTCCTCATCCGTCTCGTCGAGAAGAGGAATGATGCCGCTCTTGTGCGGAATCGTGACGTTGAAACCACTCAGCCTCGACATTCTGGCCGATCTCACGAAACTCTCGAGTTCTCCTCGCCGAACCTGGATGGCGTCATATCTCCCAGTCACTCCCAGGTCGGAGAAGACCATCCCGTGGATGACTGGGGAGAG
>JAITFE010000147.1 GCA_031281585.1 Bifidobacteriaceae bacterium
CCCACCCAGCCAGGCTACCGCGCAGATAATTAGTGCCCAATCCCCGTCGCACACCCCACGAAACCCCAGGCCAAAGCCCCAGCCACCACATCACCCCAAACAGTGGCACGAGTCAGGAGTCGTCGATCACGAGCAGTTCGACTTTGACGAGCGTGTCGAGGCATCCTTTCTTCTCGCCGAGGCGGTCCGCGACGGTCAAGTGGTCGAACAGGTCTGGGGCGGTGAAGTACAACACCGTCCGGTACTGCTGGCAGGCTTTGTTCGCCAACGCGCACGCCACGTATGTCTTGCCGGCGCCGGTCGGGCCCTGCAGGACGACGTCCTGCCGGTTGGCGATGTAACCGCCGCCGGCCAGCCGGGCGAGGAACTCGGTGTCGAGCTCGCGTCCCGGCATGGCTTTGACGTCGGCGAGGTCTGCGTCGGGTTGCGCTAGGCGGGCTTGGCGGCGCAGCCGCCGAAGCTTCCCGTTCTGGCGGCGCTCCCATTCCCAGTCAACGGCCATTTTGACCAGGTCGGGCCCGGACAGCGGCGTTTGACCCGACGTGCTCGCGGCCTGCTCGAAGCTGTCGGCCATTCCGGACAGGCGCATCTTGCGGAGTTTGACCATTGTCTGCTGATCGATCACCGGGCTCCTCCTTGCTGCCCGTAGTAGCCGGCTCCCCGGACGAAGCCTTTGGCGCCGAGCGGCGGCGCGGGCGCCGCCGGCGGAGGCTCCCACGCCGACCAGATCTTCTTGATCAGGGTGTACGACGGCTTCGGCGTCGCCGCCAGAGCGCGGCGGCAGGCTTCCTCCAACCGGCGCGTCCCGCCGGTCTTCTTCGCCAGCGACATCACCCCGAGGCAAGACCGGTAGGACTGCTCGACGATCTTGTGGGACGCGAGGATCGCCTGGACCGCTTCGACGCAGAACGGCCCCACCGTCGCGGCCCACTGCTCGAACCGGGCCGGCGTCCAGTCCGCCAACTGGTGGCGGTGTTTGGGCGGCATGTGCTCCTCGATGGTCGAATACCGGCCCCGCGCTCCCTTCGCCCTGGGATGGGAAGCGACCCGCTGCGCCCCGTCGAACACTTCGACCGTGTGGGACGTGATCCGCACGTCCAGCGTCCGCCCGATCATCTCGTGGGGCACAGAATAGAAATTGGATTCCACCTGGACGTGGTAATTTGGCCCGGCCTTCGCTTTCCTCAGTTCCGCCAACTCGAAGCGGGTGGGGGCAGCGGCCGCAGCAGTTCCCGTTCGTCGCGCTGGAACAAGATCAGACGGGAGTCCTCCCGTTTCTGGAACGGCTTCTGGTTGACCAGGGCGATCTCCTCGGAGACCGCCTCATTCAACTCCGCCAACCCGACGAACCGGCGTTCCCGCAAAGTCGCCGCGACACGGTAGGCGACATGCCTGACAGATCCTTCCGCGGTCGCCTTGTCACGGGGGCGCCTGACTCTCGCCGGGATGATCGCGGTCCCGTAATGCTCGGCGCACCTGGCGTAGGCCGGGTTCAGGGCCGGCTCGTAGCGGTCGGCTTTGGAAACGCCGACACGCAGGTTGTCCGGGGTCAGCAACCTGGCGGCGCCTCCGAAGAACTCGAACATGTGGACATGGGCGTCGATCCAGGACGCCAGCTTCATGTCCGCGAACCCCTCCACATAGGCGTACGCCGAATACGGCAACGCGGCGACGAACAGCCAGGCCTGGCGCAGCTCGCCGCTCAAAGGGTCCGCGAACGCCATCGGGTCGCCGGCCCAGTCCACCTCGATCAACTCGCCAGGGACGCGGGGAATCCGCATCGTCGCGCCCGTCGAGCGCATCCACCTGCGATACTGCTCATGGAAGTACGAGTACGCGTAGGGCGCCTCGCCGCTGGCGCGGCACCTGTCGGCGTACTCGGTCCACAACAAGAGCAGCGTCGTGTGCGGGCGTCCCATCTCTTTGTGCACATACTCGAAGTCGGGGGCGGCTCGCCCGGCCTGGGGGCTGTTCGGCGCGCCGAACAGCAAGCGGCGGACCTCGTCTGCTTCGAGGTCCGCCGCGTCCTGCCACACAATCCCCTTCGTCTTGGCGGCCTGGAACGCCGCGGCGACCGTGTTGCGCGAGCAACCCAGCACATCCGCGATGCCCCGTTGGCTCACACCCTCGGCTCGCAACCGGAGGATCTGTTTGTGGTCAACCATTGATTGGCTCCTTCTACTGTTGCCGCGCCCCGGATGGGCACGGACCAACAGACAGCCAACACGGGCGGCTCACCCCACCGGAACGATGGCTCACCCATCAACGGAACAACGGCTCAGCCCAACCGGAACCCCGGCCCAGTCCCAGCGGAACAACGGCTCCCAACCGCCGGAATATGCACCCAGGCATCCAGCGCTACGTAGGTAGCATCGTTCCGATCAGATCCGGGATAGAAGACCGGGGTCCTTGCACTAGAGGGTGTTAGAAAACGGTCGTTTTCTGACGTCTCCGACCGCGATCCGTTCGCGCGGCAAGTCACCGGGATACGCCCGCGGTTGGCGGTCATGGAAACCGCTGAAGACACGATTCTGGGGGTATGGGCCAGGGATTCGATTCGCCAAGGGGGTTCCCGGTGGCCGGCGTTGACCGCCGTAGGCGGTTCGGCCGCAGCAGGGTGTATACAGTTCAAAGGGCAACTCGGCCCACCGAAACCCCACGGATTGCCATGACGCGCCCGCCGCGATGGGAAGGATCAGATTCTTGAGCGAGACTCAGCCCCCGCCGACAGTTCATGCGTTTCCCGCCCCTTCCGTGCACATTGCCAGCGTGACTTCAGCATTGGGCGACCAAATCCAACTCCCCGCGCCGGGAGTCACTTGCGTGGTTGGACCGAACAACTCAGGCAAGACGCGCCTCCTGAAAGATCTAGTGGCCATGCTCTCGGGCTTCCATCCCGCGCCTGTCACCTTGACAACAGCCGAACTCGTCAAAGTGCCTCGTGCGCTTGACGCCAGTGTTGAAGCATGGCTCGGAAGCACCGCCCGGAAGCGCGACGAGCACCAAGGCCGCGCGCCGACTTTCAGTCCTTTCGGCGGGGGAGGTGAGATGGCTGTCGATGAGTTCGTTTCGGCTTGGAACCATCAGCCATATCTTCGGGGGATCTTCGGCTATTTTGGCTGGCATGCCACAGCGGCCTCGCTCGTCGGCCACGCGAGCCAGGAGGTTTCCCCGCCGATGGGTGGCGGCACACCGCTGAGCAGGGTGTTTGGAGAAGGAGAGATCGACGAGGCCATGTCCCGGCTCTCTGATCGAGTCTTTGGCTTCCCGTTGACTTTCGACAGGACCAGCGGACACTTCCGGTACCGTGTCGGAAGGCCACCGGTGCCGGCACCGCCCGTCGACCGTCCGACCAGGGAATATACCGACGGAGTCCTGTCACTGCCCAAACTCGCGGACCAGGGTGATGGTGTCAAGAGCTTCATGGGCCTGGCAATCAACGTGATCGCCGGAAACGCACAAATCCTGCTCGTCGATGAGCCGGAGGCATTTCTCCATCCAGCGCAGGCCCGAGAGCTTGGGCGATGGCTGGGAGTGGAGGCAGCGGAGACCGGCAAGCAGATAGTCGCAGCCACCCACGATAGAGACTTCCTTCTTGGGTTGCTCGATTCGAGAAGCCCTCTCACGGTCGTTCGAATAACGCGACACAACGGTGGAACGCGGCTTCAGCAGGTTCCTGCAGAGGATGTTCAGGACCTCTGGAACGATCCTGTCCTCAGGTACTCGAACGTCCTCCAAGGGCTCTTTCACCGCAGGGTCGTCGTGTGCGAATCGGACGCCGATTGTAGGTTCTACAGGGCTCTGCTGGAGTCGATCTGCGAAGAGTCCGGCAACACCGCTCTCGGTTACGACACACTCTTCATCCCGGCGGGCGGCAAGGATAGAGTCGCAGCGCTAGCCCGCGCTATCGCCTCCATCGGCGGAGACGCGCACGCCATAGTGGACTTCGATGTACTCGACAAAGCGTCGACCGTAAGGGAAATCGTTTCGGCGACGGGAGGCGAGTGGACGGAGGCGATGTCCGAGGCCTACAAGCACCTGCTCGACGCAGTCAATAGCGATAATGACCTGCGACAACGCCTCAAGCAATCGGGCCTTGCCGCTATCCCGAGAGGACGGGTTTCCGCGAACACCAGCATGCTTCTTGACTGGCTTCGAGAGCGCGGAGTGCATGTTGTTCCCGCAGGCGAGATGGAAGGTTTTGATCGCTCGGTTGACCACTCCAAGGGCGCATGGGTGAGCGAGATGCTGCAGCGCGGGAACCATCACTCAAACACAGATGCTCGTGATTTCATGCGTCCACTCGCCGAATGACCCGCTCTCGGTCTGATCTCGGACAACTGCCGGGACACGGAGAAGCGCCACCAAACAGCCGTCCCGGCCCCAAACAGAGGCCAAGCCCGTGGATTCACAGGTAGGCCAGGCTCGTCCTGTAAAACGAGAGGTCATACTCCGTGATTTGGCCCGGTTCGGCGAGACGGCACCGCTGCTCGGCCACAAGCTCCGCCCTCCCGGCCTCGTTTCCATCCGCGAAGACGTAGATGTCGTCATTGGCGAACTGGGTGCTGAAGAGCCGACACTCCACGTCGGGGAAGCGGTGTCTGGCCAGGACAAGGTCCTGGTTCATCAGCCTATCTGTCGTTCATTCTTCGCCTGCGGAGCCCGCTCGGGGGCTTTCGATTTCAAAGCAGATCCAGCCACTGACGGGCATCGTCGCGGCAGGGGCGCAGCGTAGGCCTCGGGAGCCAGTTCCCAAGGCACTGGCCGACGGAGGCGCCAGAATCAAGACAGGCGTGCCCATGCGGGTAGTCGCGTCCACCCACTGGTAACAGGCGGGAGCAACGTGGGTACGGAGAGCGGGAATCCGACGGCCGTGCGCTGACCGGAAACTGACCGATTTCAACGCCAGCGGACGGCGAACGCTGAAAGGCGGCGGCGACCAACAGCGCCCTGTCCGCGCACGTCATCGCACGTTATTGAAAATGACCGGATAGTCGACGAAAAGCGGCTGCCGCCAATGAATAGGTCAAAGGTTCGATTCCCCTGGGCGGCTCCCAACACTGCTGGTCAACGTGAGTTTTCTCCCCGTGATCAGGAGGCCGAAAAACCGCCGCATTTTGGGGAACGGCACCGCCCGCTGAGGGCCAGCCGCCGCGCTCGGCCCCGACAAGCAGACCAAGAAAGCCCGCGTGAGGCGGCCAGCCCTGCCGCACCCGACCCATCCGCAAATCGGAAGTTGGAACAGACCTTGCCGGACGTCAGCCCCACGACCATCGATGCGGCCCTGGGTGAACTGGTGTGCCGCAGCGCCATCGCCAAAGGGGGCCCCGGCCGCGCGACCGCCTACCGGGCGGCCCCGGACAAACCGTGGCCACCACCGGCAGTCTCTGCAGGCCAAGGGCGACTCTGCGCCGCACGCGGGCACGGCCCCCGGACCCAGCGGGGTCACCTGTCGGCCGCGTCCCCCAGCGGGCAGGCGTTGATGGTCGAGCCGTCTTCGAGGGTGGCGCTGGCCTGGCTTAGCTGGTCGGCCAGGTCGGCCGGCGGGGTCAGGCCCAA